>JACQZD010000140.1 GCA_016207865.1 Nitrospirota bacterium | reverse complement strand
TTTTCTTGCCCGGCAGAGGAGTGCCGTAAAGAAAAAATAGGGATGGATATTTATGGAGACTGCTGTAGTCGGCATCTGCCGAAAGCGCAATCTGCTTATCCTTAATAAGGCTCTTGTAAATCCTTGCGCTTTTACCGCCTGAAAGAATCCCGACAAGCACCTCAAGCGCAGAGCTGTCGCTGTCCGGAAAATTAGGCGTCTTATATCCGGCAGAAACATAAGGCAGTTCAGCCTCTTTTTTTACAAAAACCCTTCTCTCTCCCGATTGCCCGGGTTCATCTATTTTAGGCGTCTTGACAGTGTCAGCACCTCTCGGGATTGCGCCGAATTCCTTTTTAATCTTAACCATCAAAAGTTCAGGATTTACATCTCCGGCAATTATCAAAACGGCATTATTCGGGACATAATGCGTTTTGTAGTACTCCCACAGGTCTTCCCTCGTCATGTTTTTCAGGTCCTGCATCCATCCGATAACAGGCCATCTGTAAGGACTATTTTTAAAGGCAGTTGACATGACTTCTTCATAAACCAGGTTCTGCGGGTCGTCTTCATACCGCATCCTTCGCTCTTCCATTACTACATCCCTCTCAAGCAGGGTTTCCTTCGGATCCATTATTAGATTCTGCATCCTGTCCGCTTCAAGCTGTATTGAAAGATTAAGCATCTCAGGCGCTATCTTCTGATAATAAAACACATAGTCATAAGTGGTGCCTGCATTATCCACGCCCCCTGCCCTCTGAATAATCTTTGAAAAATTCTTCGGGCCGTATTTAGGCGTGCCTTTAAACATCAAGTGCTCAAGCAGGTGGCTCAAGCCTGTCTTGCCTAACTGCTCATTGATTGAGCCTGCATGGTACCACAATTGAAATACGGCAAGAGGGGCGCCCTTGTCCTGAACGATTATGACCTTAAGCCCGTTTGAAAGTATTTCCTCGTGGATTGGTGAGTTCGGGGTTAAGAGTTTGGAGTCAGGAGCGGCAGGCGCTGCCTGCGCCGTGACGGACCAAGGGAGTAATATTAAAAATAAAAAAACCGTGATTATTTTTTTCATAAGCTTAATAGTAACAAAGAAGAGAAACTCCGGTCAATCAGGGCATGCCATACATCACTTAATCTCCAGCATCCGGTCCAGCGATTTTTTAGCCGGGATGCGGATGTCTTCCGGTACTTTAACCTCATTGGTCATGGTTTCAAGAACTTTGAAAACACTCTGAAGCGTTGTCTTTTTCATATTGGGGCATATCATATCTTTTCTGAGCGGATAAAACATCTTTCCGGGATTTTCTTTTTTCAGCCTGTACAAAAGCCCGGTCTCTGTACCTATGATAAACTCCTTTGCCGGAGAAGATGTTACGAATCTGAGCATGCCTGAGGTGCTTGTCACATGGTCCGCCGCTTCAAGAATCTCTATCCTGCATTCAGGATGCGCAACCACAAGTGCATCCGGATGCTCCTGCCTTGCCTTATTCACATCCTCAGGAGTCACCCTGTCATGCACATGGCAGAAGCCGTCCCATGCAATAACCTCTTTCTTTGTGTTTTTAGCAATCCACCTTGAGAGGTTCCTGTCAGGGATGCAAATCACCTTGTCAGAATTAAGCGACTCCACAACCTTGACGCCGTTTGCCGAGGTGCAGCATATATCGCTCTCCGCCTTAACATCTGCAGTGGTGTTGACGTAAGCAACCACAGGGACGCCGGGATAACGTTTCTTAATATCCCTTAGGGTAAAATCAACCGGGAAAATATATTCTCCGGTGAATTTATAACCCGGGAAAAATGTCATCAGATTCCTCGGGCCGCTGACTGTTATCATGTCAGCCATCGGACAGCAGGCCCCAGTCTCAGGCAGGAGGACTTTTTTATCAGGCGAAAGTATTGATGCGCTTTCCGCCATGAAATTCACCCCGCAGAAAACTATGACATCGCACTTCACCCCTGCTGCAGTGCGGGAAAGCTCAAGCGAATCGCCTGTGAAATCAGCAAGGTCCTGCACCTCCTCGCGCTGATAATTATGTGCAAGGATTATTGCGTTTCTTTGTTCCTTGAGTTTTAGGATTTTTTCCCTGAGGATATTCTGGTCGGACATTTTATTATTTTACACCAGCTTAAGGATTTTTGGGTGTTCAGAATTTAGAGATGTTGGGGTAAGCAAAAGGCGTATTCGTGTAAAGCACTGTTCCGTCATCATAAGTTACTTTATAAACAACCTGGGGCTTGCTGACAGCCTCTGGTGAAGAAGGGGCAGGGTTTTTTCCATTATACAAAGAAAGGACTTTGTTTACATACTGCCTTGTTTCCTGTATGGGCGGGACATAACCAAATTTTCTCACTGTGTCAGGACCGGCATTGTAAGCCGCAAGTGCAAGGGTAAGGTTCCCGCCGAATTTATCCAAAAGATATTTAAGGTATCTGGTTCCTCCCTCAATATTCTCCTCAGGGTCCATCGGATTTCTCACATCCATGTCATCGGCTGTAAAAGGCATTAACTGCATCAGCCCCATAGCGCCCTTTCTTGATATGGCGGTTGAATCAAAATTTGACTCAACTTTTATTACCGCATTGACCAGGGAAGGCTCTATGTTATATTTCTGTGACTTGTCAGCGATTATCCGGTGATAGTCGGCAGGGTTTGCAGCAGCCCTGTGAGACTGCTTTTTCCTGCCGATTGACATGACCTTTTTGTAATCCACATCTGACGAGGGCGTTGCATTCGTAAAATATGCAATCCCGTCTTCATCAACATATTTGTAAATGTCGGCATATGCGGAAATTCCACCAGCCATGCATATGGCAAGTACCATTATGGAAATCACCTTAGTAATCAATTAAAATATAGCATTTAGCAGGTGTTCTGTCAATGAAACCAGCACATACCTTCAGAGAATTTCCTTAAAAATCAACCACTGAGACACAGAAATACGCCTGCCAGCGGGGAGAAAGAATTCAATGTAAATTTATCAATGCAAAGTTAGCATTTAAAATTTGCATTTTGAATTGATAATTGATAATTTTGCAATGAAATATTCAGTGCCTCAGTGCCTCTGTGGTTTTATTATAATGCATCAAAAAATGTATAATTATTCATGATTGTTACCGGAATCGGACAGTGTTCATGGGACTATCTTGCAGTGGTTGATTCCTTCCCTCAGGTTGACACCAAAAAAGAAGTGCATCAATGGAATGAGCAGGGCGGAGGCCCTGTTGCAACCGCCCTCGTCACGCTTTCGCGCCTCGGGATTAAGTGCAGGTTTCACGGGGTCATAGGGGACGACCGTGAAGGTAAAGAAATAAGGCAGTCCCTGATTGATGAGAATATTAATACAACGGGCATGATAAAAAGGACTAATGCCTGTTCACAGATGGCCTTCATCGTCATTGAAAAAGATACAGGCAAAAGGACCATCTTCTGGAAGAGGCCTGCATGCGCAGAACTGAAAGTAAAAGAATTAGAGAGTAATT
>JACQZD010000139.1 GCA_016207865.1 Nitrospirota bacterium | reverse complement strand
GCCTGTCCCCGCGCCTCTCGGAATCAAGGGGATATTGCGCTCAAATGCGAAGGCCGCAGCCTTTGAAACCTCGCCGGCATTGAGGGGCTTGACCACCGCAGACGGAAGCCCTTCAAGCGTTGAAGCATCAAAACTGTAGCAGAAGAGTTCTTCCGGGTCTGTCAGCACCCTTCCGGGGAGAATGTCGCTGATGTCTTTCATGTAATTAATTGGACCATATTTTTAGAGCCTAAACAAAGGCATAGGTGTCTGAAAAACTTTAAGGGCAACACCTTAAAGTCATGCTGCCTTTTATAAACAAACAGAAGCAACTACTTAAAACTTTTTGCAGCATGACAGTAAATAATCATGGTTGCGTTCTTAAAGTTTAGAGGGCATATATGCCGTTACAGTACGCCTTTTCCCATTACGCATCACGTATTACGGTTTTTAAGTCTTTGCCATGTGCATTGAAATAACTTTTGAAATGCCCGGCTCTTCCATTGTAATCCCGTAAATATAATCGGCAGACTCCATGGTCCTGCGGTTGTGTGTAATCGTGATGAACTGAATGTTTTTTGCAAGCTCTGACAGCAGTGCGGTAAATCTGTCCGTATTAGACTCATCCAGCGGCGCATCAACCTCATCAAGCAGGCAAAGGGGAGTAGGCTTTATCATAAAGCTTGCAAAGAGAAGCGAAAGGGCTGTTAAGGCCTTTTCTCCGCCCGAAAGCAGTGTCAGGCTCTGAAGTTTTTTGCCGGGCGGCTGTGCAACAATCTCTATTCCTGCCTCAAGGATGTCCTCGGACGTAAGGACCAGTTCGGCCCTGCCTTTGCCGAAAAGTATTGCAAAGACCTCTTTGAATTTTGCGTTCAACGCCTCAAATGCGTCAATAAGCATTTTATGCGTAGTCCTGTTTATTTTTGAAATTGCATCCTGCAGTGAATTTATGGACTGGAACAGGTCGTCCTGCTGTTTTGTCAGGAATTCATACCGCGTCTTAAGCTCTTCAAATTCTTCCAGCGTACCAAGGTTGACGGGTCCGATCTCCTGAAGCTTTTCCCTGAGAGACGGGAGGCGCCCCTCTTCCTCAGACAGTGCTGCGTCAACCCGGGCATCTTCTCCCGGAACAATATCAATCCCGTAAGATTTCTTTATGTCTTCCTTGATATGTTTTAACCTTAATGATGATTCCGCTTTCTTTATTTCAACCTGAGCAAGTTCCCTGCGGACGCCCTCAATCTCGGATGAGTAAGCCTTCATCTGCTGTTCCATGAGATTCAACTCTGCAGTTTTAGCCTCAAGTATATCCTTCATCTTTGAGGATTCCGACTGCAATCCGCTTATTGCCGCAACAGAGGATTTCAGAACGGCTTCTTTCCCTTTTATCTCCTCACCTCTTAAAACAAGCAGCCGGTCAATTTCAAGGCGTTCTTCAGATATATCATTCTTCTTGTTTTGAATGTCTGAAAACACCGAGCCGAGCCTTTCCTTTTCCTTTGCCAGCGCGTCTATCTTTTCCCTGAGAGCTGCCGCAGTCAGCTTGATTTCAGTAAGCCCTGCGCGCAGTTTCTCAAGCAAATCTTTTTTATCAGCAATTCCGGACTGAATGTTTTTAATTTTATCTTCCAGCGCAGCTCGTTCTTCTTCCATAGTTCTGCAGTTCCTGTTTTTTTCGTCCAGAGCCTGCTGTATTGAATCCAATTCCCGGCGGTATTCATCAGACTCAAGGGAAAGGTACTGAAGCCTTTTTTCCTGACTCATGCTTTCCTCCTGCAGGCCGACGAGCCTGAGCTGTATCTCGTGGGCGTCAGACTGAAGCCGCGATATTTCACCGGTCAAAGAGGCTATATCACTTTCTGACGCCGCAATATTGTTTTTCAATGCCGATATTGAATCTTCAATGCCGAGAATCTGGTTTTTCCTGATTTCAATATTTGCCTCAAGCGCCTTTATCTCACGCTTAACCTTCAGGATGCCCTTTTCCGTTCCGCCGAATACAACGCCTGCAGGTTCAAGGACCTCGCCTTCAATTGTGACGATGAATTTCGGACCTCCGTTAGCGCCGGCAAAGGAATCCGGCCAGAGTTCAAAAGCCGTATTAAGGTTATTGACAACAATGACATCATTAAGCAGGGAGGCCGCAATTTTTTCAAAACCCTCTCTGACCTTAACAAGGTTAATCGCCTTTCCGATAATATTGCTGTCGGAATCATGCGCCTCGGGTTGAGGAATTAAGGCGGGAGAATTGATGTTTGTAGGCATAAAGGCGCTTCTGCTTATCTTATGCTCCTTTATAAACCAGAGCGCCTTTCTGACTTCGTCGTGGTCATCTACGACTGCCGCGTTAAGTTTCTCGCCTAATGCCGCCTCAATGGCCGTTTCAAATTCAGGCGGACTTTCAAAAATATCCGCGACCTGACAAAGAATTTTTATGTTCTCCCCTATTCCATCTTTTTTATCCCTGTAAACTTCAATCAGCGAGTCAAGTCTTGAAATCATTGAGGCCAGCTCTTCCCGTTCCTTATAAAGCCTTTCTTCCATCCCGGACTGCTCATCTTTTTTCCTGTTCATGCCGTCAAAAAAGTTTTCCCTTGATTCAGTCTTGTCTTTAATGGCCTGTTCTAATTTTAAATGCACGTCTTTTAATTCCTGCAGTGAAGCATTTAAGGAAGAAAGTTTTTCTTTGACTGAATTTATATCTTCAAAATCCCGACGCTCTTTCTTATTTAAATCTTCAATCAGGGAGGTCAGGTTGCTTATCTCATTTTTAAAAACACTGACGGCCTCAGCCCTGTTAAAAAGCTGTTTTCTCTCAGATTCAAGTTCCTGTTCCAGCACCTGAATATCACGCTCCATTTCCGCAAACCGGACGCTTTCGGCTGTGAGGGTATCTTCAAGGCCCGACAACTCGGAATTTATTTTTATATCGTTTTCTTCGGCATTTTTTGACTGTATGCTGATGCTTTCCATTGAGGCGGTTAACTCGCCGTCTCTTAAAAGCAATCTTTCAGCCCTGCCCCGCAGGTTTTCGCAGTCATTCTTAAGGAGCGCTATTTTGCCCTCGCATTCCGTGACTTCTTTTTCAGAAGTATAAAGTCTTGTCTGAAGCTCATTAAGTTTCTTCTCATTCTCAAGGCATACGAGTTTTTTCTGTTCTATTAACGCCTCTGTTGAATGGATGTTTGACGAGAGCTGAGCTTCGCGGGACTTAAGCGAATTCTCCGACACGATTAAACCGGAAAGCTCCCGGTCCAGAAGGCCCGCATCCCGGACAGCTATTTTAATTTCAGTTTCCTTTATCTCCTCAAAAAGCTTTTTATATCTTTCCGCCTTTTTTGCGTACCGGTCAATTGAATTGATTTGGCGCTTGACCTCTGCGATTATGTCCTGCAGGCGCTGCAAGTTTATCTGCGACGCCTCAAGTTTCTGAAGCGCTTCAGCCCTTCTCACCTTGTACTTCATAACTCCGGCGACTTCTTCTATCAGGAACCTCCGGTCCTGAGGCTTGGAGTTGAGAATCTCATCCATCCGGCCCTGCTCAAGTATTGAGTATGCCTTCAGCTCAAGTCCTGTATCAAGAAATACGTCTTTAATATCTTTGAGACGGCATTGGACTTTGTTCATCAGGTATTCGCTCTCGCCGGACCTGAAGAGCCGTCTTGTGACTGAAATCTCTTCGTTTTCAGCCGCGCCTGACAATGTAAGGGTTACTTCACCCAGGCCCTTTTGTTTTTTTGTGACAGAGCCGGCGAAGATGACATCTTCCATGCTGCCGCCCCTCAGGCTTTTAGCGCTTTGCTCTCCGAGGACCCACTTGAAGGCGTCAACGATATTGCTTTTGCCGCAGCCGTTGGGCCCGACAATCGCAGTAATTCCCGGATGGAAATTGAATGTCGTTTTTTCGGAAAAAGATTTAAAGCCTATTAATTCTAATCGTTCAACCCGCATAGTTTATATCCATAAAAAATCTGTGCAATCTATGGCTAAATTCAGTTTTAATTTTCTCAGTGTCTCTGTGGTTATAATTTAAAAAAATCTGTGCTAATCTGTGCAATCTGTGGCAAATTTAGTTTTGTTTCTCTCTGCGTCCTCTGTGGTTAATAGATTTTTACTCTCTTGCAATTTTGCGTATTTGCTCTTAAACTTTATCTAAGGATGAAAAAAATTGTCTTTATAATATATACGATTGCACTATCTCTATCAAGTCTAAATGTCGCCGCCCTGCAACCCGTTGATATTGCTGAATTTCAAAAGGCATTAAAAAACGCGCGTACCGGCGAGAAAATAGCATTCTGGGCAGAACAGTTCATCGGCGCTCCGTATGATACAGACAGGCTCGGAACATATGTACGCAGGGAAGCAATCGTCTCGGATGAAAACATGGACTGCATGTATCATGTCTTCCGCTCGGCAGAGCTTGCGCTGAGCAATTCTCCTGAGGAGGCGGTCTCAAAGGCGCTGGATTTGCGTTTCCACACAAAAGGAATACTCAAAGAAGGCAGGGTCGTGAATTACAACGTGAGATTTCAGTACGGCGAAGACATGATTGCAAGCGGCAAATGGGGAACGGATGTAACTGCCGGATTCGGCAAGACAAGCAAAATAAAAGGCTCAAGGAATTATACGAATTATGAAATCCTTTCAAAACAGGAGGCATTAAGCGCTGTTGAAAAATTCAAGACAGGAGATATCGTTTTTTTCATTAAGCGTCCTGAAAAAAGGCTTTCAGGAGAGATCGTCGGGCACATAGGGATAATACAGTCGGGAGTTAAGAGTCTGGGGTCAGGAGTTAAAATACAAAAGCAAAAAGACGGGGAACAAAAACCAATGGACAAGAAAGAAGTTTATTTAATTCATGCAAGCGGGGCAAAGGGCAGAAACGCCAAAGGGCGGGTCATGAAAGTATTGCTTGGCGAGTATCTTAAATCCATGCCGTTTATCGGGGTAAAGGTTACGAGATTTAAGGAATTGGGCAAATAAAAAAAGTGGAGCGGTTTAAAACCGCTCCACTTTTTACAACTATCGCTAATTAAAACGGATATCCTGCTACCCAGCCGCCGTCCCAGTCACCACCGGCAGTAAGATACTTTGAGCCGTCAATGCCATGACCTGAGGCGTCAGTAGCTTTTAATCCGGTCCCCTCATTAAGTTTCCAGTAACCAT
>JACQZD010000138.1 GCA_016207865.1 Nitrospirota bacterium | reverse complement strand
ACTCTTAACTCTTAACTCTTAACTCTTAACTCTTAACTCTTAACTCTTAACTCCTAACTCCTAATTCTTAACTGTCTCACTGTCCTACCACCGTAAAGTTCCCACTGCTTAAATCTTTAGACGGCGCGTTGTAATAAATCGTGTTGTCAGGTTTTTTAATCTGCAAGCCCATTTTATCAGGACTGCCATTTGTAATTGTTGCCGTAAAAGTGTATCCTGGAACATTATTAACCTTGCCTGCGCCTGTAATCGTTGCAACCCCATTTGTTACTGATATTCCCGTTATTAATGTGCTCACAAAATACAGCCTGGCGCGGGTATAGTAATAACTGAAAGTGCCGGTTCCCAATGAAGATGCATTTACATTAAGCGTTAAGCTGGCCCTGAATAAAGGAACAGGATAGTTATTGCCTGAACCTGATGCAGTAAGAATCGGCGTAGCAGAGTTGCAATCGTCATCTATGCCGTTGTTTACAATCTCGGCTGCGCCGGGGTTAATTGCAGGATTGCTGTCGTTACAGTCCACATCTGAGGTATAACCATCGTGGTCGTTATCTACAATTCCGCCGCGTACCGGCCACACATAAAAAAAGTAATACTTACTGCCGTCATACAAGTCTCCATACCATAAATCAACAAACCACGCAGAGTTCGTATCGTAAGCGCTTGTGGTAGACGTCCAGTAGATATCCGCCTGCACATTTGTAAAAGGATGTCTTATTTGCAAAGAAGGGTTAAAACGTGAAAAGTCAATCAGGCTGTAAAGCTCTTTTTTATTCGGAAGACGCCAGTCATTATATCCAAGATAACTGCTGCTGTTCAGGCATGTTACATAATCAAGAGCCTCCTGCCACGTCTTATCTATTCCGGGATCACATGAAGAAAGACCGGGTGCATTGGCATCCTTGGTCCACATTAAACCTGTAAGGTTATCTGTAACTGTCCCGGTGCCGTTATCTGTAAACCTTGGATCCGGCCATACAGCGCCTCTTTCAAGGTCTCCGTCGTCTCCTAATGAATAGCTTATTGTCTGCCCTGTTTTAGGCAGTGAAATAACCCCGCCCGACTGTCCTGAACGCACCGGCAGGATGTAGCTGCTGTAGTCCTTACCGACAACAATCCCGTAGCCGTTCAGTATATCAATGTATCTCGCAAAAAATGAAAGGTCGGCATCCGTAGTAGATGTCCAGTAGATGTCCGGCTGGACATTGTAAAATCCCTGCCCGTTAAGCCATGCCGCAGGATCCGGCTCGCTTACATTCACAATGCTTTCAAGCTCATTGACATTCGGCAAAACCCAATCCGTATAACCGCATAATCCGGCGCCGCTGTTCAACTGCGCCGCATAATCCAGCGCTTCCTGCCACATTATTGTGTTACCAGAAAAATTCCCGTTTCTGCCCCACATTAAACCTGTGAGATTGTCTGTAATACAATCACCACTTACAGTAAACCTTGGATTGGGCCACGCCTTTCCTGCCTGAATCTCCCCGTCCTGACCTGTGCCTGCGCAGGCAATCTCAGCGCCGTCTAATGTATAACACTTAGCCTGTCCTGTGCGCGGCAGGTTAACTGTGCCGGCAAATACAGCATGAGACAACATTAAAAATAAACTCCCTGCGATTAAAATTACTCCCCTGAATTTACGCATCGTTAATGCTCTCCTGATTATCTTAAAATTAAGGTATGACAAAATCAGTATATATAAAAATTTTATACAATCTTCGTCACAACTGTCAAGATTTTTTATATGGGCGGTTTTTACTTCTTCCTGTGCGATTCAAAGAGTATCTCTTCAACCATCTGGCAAAGCACATGTCCGAGGGTGATATGGACCTCCTGAACCCTCGGCGTGTTTGTAGAAGGAACAATAAAGGCATAGTCAGCCTTTGACGCAAGCTTATCTCCCTTGGCGCCGGTCAGAGCTATTGTCTTTAATTTCTTCTTTCTTCCAGCCTCAACGGCTTTAAGCACATTAGGCGAATTTCCGCTTGTGCTTATAGCAATAAGCACATCGCCTTCCTGCGCGAGCGCTTTGACCTGCCGGGCAAAAACCTCTGAAAAATCGTAGTCATTTGCAATAGCAGTCATAACTGACATATCCGTATTAAGCGCCAAGGCCGGGAGCCCGGGACGCTCTCTCTTAAACCTGTTGACAAATTCAGCCGCTATGTGGGAGGCGTCGGTAGCGCTTCCTCCGTTACCGAAAAGCATCAGCTTATTGCCCCTGTCAAAGGTATCTGCAAGAAGCTTTGAAACCTCAACAATTGCATCAACGTTTTCTTTTATAAACTGCCCCTTGACAGATATACTTTCTTCAAAGATGGATAAAATCTTATTCTTCATAATTAAAAAACCTCTGATTTGACCTCAATAATAATTGACGGAAGACCCTCAGCGCCCCTGACAGCCGTAACCTTGTAATAATATTTTTTTGCAGGCTCTATATTTCTGTCGGTAAATACAGGCGTAGCCGACTCTCCGGCAATTCTGAAATCATCACTCCCGCTAAACGACCGGTAAATCCTGTAACTATCCGCGCCCGGGATTTCATCCCAGGTAATGACAATGCTTTTATGCGTATAAACAGCGGTAAGCCCTGAAGGAGGTTTTGGCGCGGCCGCCTTGCCTTTTTCAGACGCAGGTTTTTCACCGGGGACCACGATAATATCAGAATCCCTGCTCATCCTGTTATTTTTGTCCATGACAATAACTTTATATCCATATGTCTGCGCCTTTAATGCGCCTTTATCGGAATATTTAAAAGTATTACCTTTGCCTATGACGATAAAATCAATAGACCTGTATTCACATATTTCGCATTTCTCTATTGAGACATCATACGGTATATCCGTCCTGAAAACTACAAAACCTTTTATTGACTTCCTGAAAAAATCCCTGTCCTCGGGCAATTCCCAGGTAAGATTTATGCCGCTCTGGGTTCTTAGAGCCTTTAAATTTCTTGCAACAGGGACCTCTTTTTTGTAGAGGTCTAACGAAGCAGGGTCCGCCCTTCTGCCGCAGGCGGAAAGAAAAAAGGAAATCAATACATACGAAATTAAAAATAATTTTTTGTTTTTCAAGAGCCCCTCAGGGGGAAGCTAAACGGTTAAATACTGCCTTCGCAGTAAGTATAACACTATTTTAATAATTTTTTAAATTTTTTTAAAGCGGCCAGCACATTCTTTTTTGAAGTTCCGCCGTATGAAGTTTTTTTATTAACGGATTCCCGTACCGTAAGACATTTAAAAATATCTCTCTCTATTAATTTTGAAAAGCCTTTAAATTCCTTTAAGCTTAATCCTGCAAGCGTCTTGTTTTTGCAGATGCAGTATCTGACAATCCGGCCCGCAGCTTCATGCGCATTTCTGAAAGGAATCCCTTTTCTGACAAGGTACTCGGCAATGTCAGTAGCGGTTGAAAAACCGGCGTCAGCCGCATTTTTTAGTACATTTATTTTAAATTTGATTTCCGTCAGCATCTTGATTAAGACCGAAAGGCAGGACTTGACCGTATCAACTGCGTCAAATACAGGCTCTTTGTCCTCCTGCAGGTCGCGGTTGTATGAAAGAGGCAGTCCCTTTAAAACTGTCAGCATCGCAATCAGGCTCCCGAACACCCGGCCTGTTTTGCCCCTTATCAATTCAGGGACGTCGGGGTTCTTCTTCTGAGGCATAATGCTTGAGCCTGTTGAGTATGCGTCAGGCAGTTCAATAAAGCCGAACTCCGCACTGCTCCACAGCACCAGCTCTTCGGCGAGGCGTGAAAGATGCGCCATCAGCAAGCCGGACGCGGAAAGAAATTCAATCACAAAGTCCCGGTCTGATACAGCGTCCATGCTGTTGCCGGATATTGCAGGAAATTTTAAAAGCCCGGCAACGTATTTTCTGTCCACGGGAAGCGTTGTGCCTGCCAGCGCGGCAGAGCCTAAAGGCATGACATTAACCCTTTTCAGGCAGTCGTTAAATCTCGCTTTATCCCGCTCAAGCATTTCAAGATATGCAAGCAGGTGATGAGCCAGGAGCACAGGCTGGGCCCTTTGCAGGTGCGTATACCCCGGCATAAGCGTATCAACATGCCTTTCTGCAATATCCAGCAAAACTCTCTGAAAACTTGTTATAAGTTTAAGGATACTGCTTATCTCCTCCCTCATAAAAAGCCTGAGGTCCAGGGCCGTCTGGTCATTACGGCTTCTGGCCGTATGAAGCTTGCCCCCTGCGGAGCCGATTTTTTTTATAAGCGCATGTTCAATATTCATGTGTATGTCTTCAAGTTCATCCCTGAACTTAAATTTATTGTTCCTGATTTCCTCTCTGACTTTATCAAGACCCCGGATGATTAACTCCATCTCCCTGCGGGAAATAATTTTTTGCTTTCCAAGCATTTTTGTGTGCGCGATGCTTCCGTCAATGTCACACTCATAGAGGCGTTTGTCAAAAGAAATGGAGGAAGTGAAACCTTCAACTATTTTTTCGGTCTTTTCGGTAAATCTTCCGGCCCACGGTTTTTTCATAATGAGATAAGAATAAAACTACAGGCTTATGGTAGTCAAGATTATTTTATTAACTTGCATCTTGATTTAACAACCGTTTTAAAGGTATATTAATCAAATTTGAATATCACCCATAGGAGGTGGATTATGTTTACAAATAAAGTTTACCCCGTCAGATATTTATTATCTTGCGGTATTTACACCGTTATATGTTTATTATCTAACGAGGTTTATGCGCTGTCTCCGGCGCCGAAAAATGCAGGCGGCGCCCAGCCCGGCGGGATGGAGTCAATGTTTACATCGCTTCTGCCTTTAGTCTTTATTTTCGTCATATTCTACTTCCTTCTCATACGGCCGCAGTCCAAGAAAGCTAAAGATCACAAGAAAATGCTTGAGAATCTTAAGCGGGGAGACAAGATTATCACCACCGGCGGGATTGAAGGCATTATAGAGGAAGTTGACGGCGACAGGATGGTTTTAAAAATCGGCATAAAGGAAGATATACGGATAAGGGTTAACCGTAATTTCATTGCCGACTTAAGAGCGGGTGAGTAGAAGTTTGCCATTAAATTTAGAAGAATTAAAGCAGAATGCCAAGGTAAAACTATATATTGAAGGCGCAGACAAATACCTTGAAGCAATAGGCTATACAGAACACAACGTCCGGCATGCCACAAAGGTTTCTGATTTTGCGGGATATATATTAAAGGAGCTTCAATACCCTGAAAAAGATGTACTGCTGGCCAAAGCGGCAGGCTACCTTCATGATATAGGCAATTTTTTAGGGCGGCAGAATCATGACCAGCACGGGGCCCTTTTAAGCCGTGATATTCTTAATGATTTTGACATAAGCATAGAGGATACTATCAGGATTATGGGAGCCATAGGCATTCATGAAAGCGAAGATATCGGGGTTCACGACCCGGTTTCCGCGGCCATTCTCATTGCCGACAAGGCAGATGTGCACAGGGGCCGGGTCCGGAATCCGTCCATGGTAAGCTCTGACATCCACGACAGGGTGAATTATGCCGCCACAGAGTCAAAACTCACCGTTGATGCAAAGGCCAAGACCATTATTCTTTACCTTATGATAAATACAGGCATCTCTCAGGTCATTGAATACTTTGAAATATTTTTGTCAAGGATGATTGTCTGCAGAAAGGCCGCAAGCGCATTAGGCTGTGAATTTCAGCTTTATATAAATGATACGCGCATGGCGTAAAAAACAGTGAACAATTTTTATTTTTGTAACTTATAACGTGTAACTGTCTTTTCGGAGGCTGCAACATTGTCATTCCGGCTTGTCCGGAATCTTTT
>JACQZD010000023.1 GCA_016207865.1 Nitrospirota bacterium | reverse complement strand
TTAATATTTTTACGGTTTAACACCTGAATGATTTCAACATTTGTCTTTTTGGGGAACATGCCGTGTTTTTCAATCACAGGACCGTACAGGCTGACCGGAAACGATGCAGCGTCATTTACGACAATGACTGCATGCGGATTGCCCATGGAGATGCAGGTGATTTTGAATTTTCTGTCGTCAACTTGCAGAGGATAATTTATGATTTCATTATAAACCCCTCTGTGTCCCCCCTTATCAAGGGGGGAATTGAAGGGGGGTAACTCCTGACTCCTGACTCCTGACTCCTGACTTATCCTTACCGGTATTTTCTCAGGTTCAAAAACAGGCTCTCCCAGGTCAACCTTTATTAGGCTGTCTTTCTTTTCAATATGTATTACTCCCGCAAGCGTTTCAATCTTTAAACTTTTCACTTTTAATTTTTCACTTTTAATTTTTTTATCCCATATATATTTCGCAAGACAGCGGATGCCGTTGCCGCACATCTCGGCTTCTCCGCCGTCCGGGTTGAATATGCGCATTTTAAAGTCTGCCTTTTTTGAATTGCACAGCGCCAAAAGCTGGTCCGCACCTATGCCGAATTTTCTATGGCAGAGTTTTTTTGAAAGCCGGGAGAAGTTTTTCAGCTTTAATTTCCTGTTGTCAATGACAATGAAGTCATTGCCCAGCGCATGCATTTTTGTGAATTGCAGTTTCATGTTTAAATTTTTTTATGCCGCTCTTCTGTTTTTTCTCTGTGTGCTCTGTGGTTAATCTTTTATTTCAAAAACCCCGGCACTTTTTCTCCGTGGAGAAGGTCTTTATATGTTTCCCTTTTGCGGATAACAAAAAACTCTTTTCCATTAACCAGCACTTCCGCCGCCCTGGGTCTGGCGTTATAGTTTGAGCTCATGGAAAATCCGTATGCTCCTGCGCTCATGACGGCAAGGAGGTCCTCCTGCTCCGGACGGTTTATATTCCTGTCCTTAGCCAGAAAGTCGCCTGATTCGCAGATGGGACCTACGATATCTGCAAATATCTTAGCGGTTTTTTTTCTTACTACCGGCGCTATGTCATGGTAAGCATTATAAATGCTGGGTCTTAGGAGGTCGTTCATGCCCGCATCAACAATAATGAATTCCCTGTCAAAGCCTTTTTTAGGGTAAAGAACCTTTGTTACGAGAATCCCTGCATTACCGGCAATGGACCTGCCGGGTTCAATAACAAGTGTAAAGGGATATGCCTTAAGAAGCGGCAGAATCGCCTTTGCAAGGTCTTTTGGATGAGGCGGCGCTTCGCCGTTATTATAGGGTATTCCGAGCCCGCCGCCGATGTCCAGATATTTAATGTTTATGCCGTATGACTTTAATGTGTTTGCAAACGAGAGCACTTTCTTCAGAGCATCAACAAAAGGAGCGGTCTTTAGTATCTGCGAACCGATGTGCTTATGTATGCCTAAAACTTTTATGTTCGGCAGTTTGCTTGCAATTTTGTAGTGCTCAAGCGCCTTGTCCAACGGGATGCCGAATTTATGTTTTTTAAGCCCGGTTGAAATATAAGGATGCGTCCCGCTGGCAATATCAGGATTGACCCTTAATGCTACCGGGGCCTTTACCTTTAACTTCCCGGCAATCCTGTTTATAGCTTTTAACTCCTCTGCCGACTCAACATTAAACATGAGAATCCGCGACTTGAGCGCGAATGCGATCTCCTCTCCGGTTTTTCCAACCCCTGCATACACTATTTTTTCAGGAGAGATGCCTGCTTTTTTTGCGATGAAAAGCTCTCCTCCGGAGACGACATCCGCACCGCAGCCTTCTTTTGAGAGGATTTTTAATATTGAAGTATTTGGATTGGCTTTAAGCGCAAAACAAATAATATGCGGATAACCGTCAAAGGCTTCCCTGTAAGCCCGGTAATGCCTGATGAGGGTGCTGCGGCTGTAGATGTAAGTCGGGGTGCCTGCCTTTTCCACAATCTTCCTGACCGGAACGCCCTCTGCATAAAGTTCTGAGTTTTTATATGTAAAGTCGTGCATTCTGCCAACGCCCTTTCATTAACTTTTCAATACCCCATAGTCTTTGCTGTGGGGTTTCCTAAATTTCTGTCATTCTGGCTTGTCCAGAATCTCTCCGAAAAAGGATTCCCGACAAGCGGGAATGACATCTTCACGAAAGCCGGAAGAATTCATTGTTTATGATTTTTTAACATAGAGAGTACTAAAAGTCAAAACCCTGCTATAATTAACAACAGTGAATCAGTACGGTCCGGTAAAAATTTTAAAGATAATGACTCTTATTAAGTAAAGTAAAAAAGCCGTTTTCTGTCATTCCTGCAAAAGCAGGAATCCAGGGTTTCCCGTGAAAACGGGAATCTAATTGTAATTATGATGTCTGGATTCCCGCCTACGCGGGAATGACAACTAATTGAAATTTAATAATCATTTTACCGGACACTACCAACAGTGAATAGTAAACAGTAAAAACCATGGAACTCTTTAAAAAGGCAAAAGAGACAATTGACAGATATTCAATGCTTTCAGAAGGCGACCAGGTCCTGATCGGTCTTTCCGGAGGCGCAGATTCTGTATGCCTTACGGTTATTTTAGGCGAATTAAAGAAGGATTTCAATCTCAGGCTTAGCGCGGTTTATGTGGACCACGGTTTAAGACCCGAC
>JACQZD010000133.1 GCA_016207865.1 Nitrospirota bacterium | reverse complement strand
TCTCAATTTTCTCGGACAGTTTTTTTAATCTCTTTTTATCAATATTATTCAGTACCCATTCTTCGGGATGTATTACTATCCTTCCGTAACCGGCAAAAAAAATAGTGTCAATAAGCGCTTTCTCAGGCGTTGAGATAATAAAGCCTTGTTCTCTGATATAGCCGGAATAATACTTCTGATTCAGATGCGAATAAGTGAATTCCCTGTTCCCGGCATGAATCTTCTTTGCCCTTTTGGGTGTGACAGAGGTTATGGTCTGAGGCGCCTGCAGCAAGATGCCGTAGAACGCTAACGCCGATTCCAAAGAGATGTCTGAAGGCTTGCAGAGAAAGTTTGCCGTCTCAAAGTCATCGGGTTTACTGTCCTTTAAGCAATAAACCCCTTTGGTTATTCTTTTCAGAATACCGTCCGATGTCAGTCTGTTTGCCTGTACATAGGCGGTGTTGTCGCTCTCAATCCGCAGGAGTTTTTTCAGGTCATTCAAACTGAATATATCCCTTTTGGATTTTTGCAATGTCAGCAGGGACTCTATTTTTTTCATGGTTTATCCTTATAAGCAATATCCTTATTAATATTGTATAGGATAATGGATATATAGTCAAGTATGGAGCCAGATTTTTATCAGGGCGCTTCTGTCAGCCCTTATCAGTTAATTTTATACCCCGCAAAAAGGAATTAATTTGACACTAAACTTTGCGCTGTGGTAAAGTTGAAAGCTTTCTAAACTCATCACTGCAACAATAATGATACAAGTATTTACCCTGCGTATCATGGAGGTTTGGTGCTGCCTATGGCTCGTGGAGAAGTATTGTTGGATGTAGAAAAAAAATTAAATGCACTTCTTAATAAGCATATTGCAGAAGAAGGAAACATTATCTCCATACTCCAGGATATAGAAGCGTCGCTCGGCTATATTTCTGAGGATGCGGTAAACTGGGTTTCAAAGAAACTTCAAATCCCTGCAAGCAGGTTCTTCGGCGTTGTAACTTTTTATGCGCAGTTTCATCTTACGCCGAGGGGCAAAAACATCATAACAGCCTGCTGCGGCACGGCCTGCCACGTGAAAGGCTCTGAGAGGCTTTTAAACGGCGTAAGAAGGGAGCTCGGTCTTTCAGATGACGAGGACACCACAAAGGACAAAGAAATCACAGTGGAAAAGGTCAACTGCGTCGGCGCCTGCAGTATTGCGCCTGTATTCATAATCAATAAAAAAGTCCACGGCAAATCATCAACAGACAAGCTGATTAAAGAGATAAAGACACTAAGAGGCGTCAAAGATGAAGACGAGTAACACCATCATAAAGGTATGCATGGGCACCGGAGGCATCGCCGCAGGAGGCGCTGAGGTGCTGGAGGCCTTTAACAAGGAGATTAAAGCGGCAGGCATAGATGCCGTGGTGCAGAAAAACTGTTCCATGCACAAAGTCGGCTGCCGCGGACTCTGCGCAAAGGACGTGCTGGTAGATGTGATTATCAATGATGAAAAAGTAACGTATCAATTTATAAAGCCTGATATGGTTCCGAGGATTGTCACAGAGCACATAATTGGTAAAACCGCCGTTCAGGACTGGGTTGCAGGTGATGATTATCATAATTTCCATAAAAAGCAGTTTAAGGTTGTGCTTGCTGACTGCGGCAGCATAGACCCCGAGAATATTGACGCATACATGGCGGTCCGCGGTTATGAAGCGGCAAAAAAAGTTTTAACTGCAATGACGCCTGAAGAGGCGATAGGCATTATTAAGGATTCAGGATTGAGGGGCAGGGGCGGCGCGGGTTTCCCGACAGGGCAGAAATGGGAGATATGCAGAAAGAACCAGTCTGCCCAGAAATACATTATCTGCAATGCGGATGAAGGCGACCCCGGCGCATTTATGGACCGGTCTGTTATTGAAGGCAATCCCCATGCGGTCATTGAAGGCATGGTTATCGGAGCCTATGCGATTGGCGCTGACAAGGGATATGTTTATATCAGGGCAGAATATCCTCTTGCAGTTGAAAGGCTGAAACTGGCGCTTTCCCACGCAAAGAAAAAGGGCTTTTTAGGCAAAAATATAATGGGCACGAAATTCAGTTTTGATATAAAGGTAAAGCTCGGCGCCGGCGCATTTGTATGCGGAGAAGAAACAGCGCTGATTGCGTCTATTGAGGGACAGCGCGGCATGCCGAGGGCCAAACCGCCGTTCCCGGTTTATCAGGGGCTCTGGGCAAAACCGACAGTGATTAACAACGTGGAGACATTTGCCAATGTCCCTGTCATTATCAGAAACGGCGCTAAGTGGTTTGCCTCTTACGGCACTGAGAAATCCAAGGGCACAAAGGTCTTTGCATTGACAGGGAAGATTAAGAATTCAGGTTTGATAGAAGTTCCGATGGGCATTCCGCTAAGGGAAATTATTTATGACATAGGCGGAGGCATAGAGGGCGATAAGGCCTTCAAGGCAGTGCAGACAGGGGGGCCTTCCGGCGGCTGCATACCGGCGTCACTGCTGGATACGCCGGTTGATTATGAATCCCTTGCCAGAGTCGGCTCTATTGTCGGCTCCGGGGGAATGGTCGTCCTTGATGAGACAGACTGCATGGTCAATGTCGCGAAATTCTTTCTTGAATTTACGCAGGCTGAGTCGTGCGGGAAATGCGTGCCGTGCAGGATAGGGACCAAGAGGCTTCTTGA
>JACQZD010000132.1 GCA_016207865.1 Nitrospirota bacterium | reverse complement strand
GGCTCAATCATTTTATGTATATTTATAAAATGCTGTTCCGCAAGAATTTCAGTCGGAGCCATAAGGCATGCCTGATAGCCGGATTCCACGGCAGTCAGCATGGAAGCCAAAGCAATAACAGTCTTACCGCAGCCTACATCGCCGTGCAAAAGCCTGTTCATGGGCAACGGCTTCTGCATATCGGTTTTTATTTCATCAAGCGCCCTCTTCTGAGCGCCGGTAAGTTCAAAGGGGAGGCTTTTAAGAAACTCCCCTGCCAGCGTCCCTTCACACCTGAAACTTATCCCTTTTTCATAAACCTCTTTCTTCTTTGTAAGGGCCAGCCCTAATTCAAGCAGGAAAAATTCGTCAAACACAAGCCGCCTGTGCGCCGGGCTTAAGCCTTTATTAAGCGCGTCTGCATCTGAAAAGTCCTCGGGAAAATGCGCCTCTTTAACTGCGCGGTGCAACGGCATCAGGCCGTTTTTCTCAAGCATATCCTGAGGCATAAAATCTTCAACAACGGCAAGGTGGGAATTTACTGCGTTAAACATCAAGGTCCTTAATTGTTTCTGCGTAAAGCCTTCGGTGGATTTATATACAGGCACAATCCTTGAGGTGTGTATATGCGTGTCATCATTTTCAACGTGTTCAAAATCAGGATTATCCATCTCAAAGCCAATTCCTGCAAATGAACTTCCCTTCACAACGCCGCTTAAGATTATCTTTTGCCCCTTATCAAAATATTTTTTCATATACGGCTGGTTAAACCACTTGCACTTAAGACAGCCTGTGTCATCCTTTACCAAAAGCTCAAATATCTTCATTCTTTTCCGGGGGGTGGTAATAACTTCAGAGGATACAACTTCGGCTAACACCGTCTCGCCATGCCCGAAGGCGAGGCCGGATATTTTCTTCAGATTTTTCCTGTCTTCATAACGCCAGGGGAAGTAATAAATAATATCTTCCAGCGTTTTGATCCCAAGCCTTGCAAGGAGCAGCGCTCTCTTGGGACCCACTCCCTTTACATATTGCACAGGGGTATCGGCAGAGTAGGATTTATTGGGCGTCGCGGATAATTTTTTTATTGCAAAATTATCAATTATCATTTCAAATTGCAAATTTTAATGATAAATTTTCAATGATAAATTTAAAATGAATATTCCCTCAGTGGTGAATTGCTTTTTATGAGGTTCTGTTTTCTTTGCGCTTTTTCTCTTTAACAGTCGCCTCTATTTCTACTGCCTGTAATTCTTCTGCCTTCATCTTGTCATACTCGGTATTGCTGATTATATCAATATCCCATCCGGTAAGCTTCATCGCCAGCCTGACGTTCTGCCCTTTCTTCCCGATGGCTACCGAGAGCTGCTGGTCGTTGACAACAACCATTGCGGATTTTTCCTCTTCATTTATCCCTATTTTCTCCACGCTTGCCGGACTCAGCGCCTTTGCTATAAGCACCCTCGGGTCGTCGGTCCATGGTATTATGTCAATTCTCTCGCCTTTAAGCTCCCTGACAATGGACTGCACTCTTGTGCCCTTAATCCCTACGCAGGCTCCTACAGGGTCAATCTGCTGGTTCTTTGAAGACACGGTTAATTTCGTCCTGTCGCCTGCCTCCCTGACAATGTTCTTAATGGTAACAAGCCCCTCATAAATTTCGGGTATCTCCATTTTGAAAAGCTCGCCGACGAAACTGGGGTGAGTCCTTGACAATAAAATTACAGGACCCTTCGGTGTAACCCTGACATCCTCAATATACGCCCTGATTGTCTCGCCCCTTTTAAGCGTCTCCGCGGGTATTGTATCCTTTATGGGAAGCGTTGCCTCGGCCCTGCCGAGCGCAACAAAATAACAGCCCTTTTCCTTTCTGATTACAATGCCGCTTATAATCTGTCCTATTTTATCTTTGTATTCATCAAAAATAGCGCCTCTCTCAGCCTCCCGGACCTTCTGAAAAAGCACCTGTTTCGCCGTCTGGGCGGCAATCCTTCCAAAGTCAAAGAGCGCCACCGGAGCTTCAATCTCATCACTAATATTTTTCGCAGGGTCTATCTTTTTTGCCTCGGCAAGCGACATCTCTTCGTTTGGATTTGCGACCTTTTGAACAACTTTCTTGAATGCGGTTAAAGATATGTCTCCCGTATTAGGGGTAATCTTGATGTTCAAATTTATATTTAAGCCGTATTTTTTGCGCGCCGCAGACAAAAGCGCAGTCTCCAGGTTCTCAATAAGAGACTCCTTTGAGATTCCTTTTTCCTTGCTCATCTGTTCAATAATGTTAATCAGTTCGCGGCTCATATGTTAAATTTTAACCTCCAGCCTTGCCCTGGAAATATTCTCATACGGTATGGTTACCGTCCTGCCCTTGGGCAGCGCCAGTTCTACTCCATCTTCCCCTGCCCCGGATATTTCACCGATAAAAAATGACTGGTTCTCAATTGCCTTTGACGTAACAATTCTGACGGTCTTTCCCGCAAATCTCTTAAAATCACCCGGCTTCCTCAGAGGCCTGTCAAGCCCGGGAGACGACACCTCTACGCAAAAGAAACTTGCTCCCCATTTTCATAAGTTCCATATCATCCAGTTCAACCCCCAGGTCAGACAGTACTGGGGCGGTAATTTCTCTTACTCTCGCCTTTAACTTATCAATATCCATCTTTTTTACAAAAATAAAAGAGTGGGAAGACCCACTCTTTCAGTATAAAAGACTCCGTAGTAAACTATATTAGATTATCACATCGCATGCAAAAAAGCAAGGGGCAGGAAATGCTCCCTGCCCCTCGGTTGTTTGAAAATGTTACTTCGCCGGCTCTGCTGGTGCCGGTGCTGGCGCCGGTGCCGGTTCTGCCGCCGGTGCCGGTTCTGCCGCTGGTGCCGGTTCCTCTGGTTTCTTGCAACCTATTGTAAGCGCTAAGGCCGCAATTAATAACATGGAGAACAATAATGCCATAAGTTTCTTCATTGTATATTCACCTCCTTCCAAAATCATATCTCAGGTTATTAAGTCCTGCCAAACTGACACATTTAATATCATATTATCATTAGAATTGTCAAGATTATTTTAATGCTGTTTATATGAGCTTACCTTGTTTTTACCCTCTTCTTTTGCCTTATATAACGCCTGGTCCGCATGGTCCAGGACGATTTCCCACTTTTTGTTGTCCCCCTTGCACTCAGTGGTAAAACAAGCGGAAACACCGCAGCTCACAGTCAGCTTGCCGCTCTTACTGCCTTTGTGCTCTATATTGAGCGACTCAATCGCCTTTCTTATCCTTTCGGCTGCCAGCAGGGTAGTTTCAATATCCTGTTCAGGCAGGATAACAACAATCTCTTCGCCGCCGAACCTGAATATATCGTCCGACATGCGCATTGTCGTTTTGATTGAGTCTGCAACGGTTTTAAGGATATTGTCGCCGGGCAGGTGCCCGTAAATGTCATTATACGCCTTAAAGTCATCTATGTCGCACATGATTATTCCATAATTATATGCATATCTGTACGCCCGGTTATGCACCTTGTCTATGCATTCATAAAAACTCCTGCGGTTCCCTATATTCATAAGGGGGTCAATCCTTATCAGCTCTTCAAGGACCAGATTTAATTTATTAAGCTCATCATGCTTCTGCGTAAGCTCCCTCTCAAGCTCTATAATGCGTTCACCTGCGCGCACCTTCACCTGCAATTCATTACGGTCAAACGGCTTTGTCACATAATCGTCGGCTCCGGCTTCAAGCCCTTTAATCATGTCCTCTTTTGTATCTTTGCCCGTAAGAAGGATAAAGTAGACATATCCGGGCATCTTTGATTCGCGGATACTACGGCATAATGTGATTCCGTTTATGCCGGGCATTATCCAGTCTGCAATGACAAGCCGTATGTCTTCTTTCTGTAAAAAAGCCCAGGCCTCCTGCCCGTCTTTAACCTGCGTGACCTCATAACCCCACTCCTCAAGCGTCTTCTGCAAAAGCCGTCTTGATATAAGGTCATCCTCTGCTATCAGTATCCTCTTCATCGCAAACCCTCCGCATTAAAACTAAATTCCCTGTTACTAAGACAGTCATAAGTAAAGCGACATTCCCGGCTATTCTGTCATTCCGGCTTGTCCGGAATCTTTGTCCGGAATCTTTCTTTGTTTTCAGAAGGATTCCCGACGCGCTCCGCTTGCGGGAATGACAAATTATGAGGCTTTACTTATGTGACCCCCTTAGTAATTACGTTTCATATTATAGCGCAGTTGCAAATTCATTTAAACGGTCTACTTCGTCCTTCAGTTCATTTATAAGCAGTGACGCATCAGAAATGCTCCTGTCCCGCGCCTTATGTTCAATGCTTAATGCAAGTGAATATACCTTATCTGCAGACAGATTGCCAGCCGCACCCTTGATGCTGTGCGCCTCTATTTGCATTACATCGGCATCCCCCGAGGCCGCAGCCTCTGAAAGCGTCTTCAGGTGTTCCGGTATATAATTCAAAAACTCCTTAAGCATTTCCTTGAAGAACTCCCTGTCATTGCCAAACCTCTGCATGGCCGATTTCATATCCACAGGGATGCTTTTTAAAACCGCATCTTTTAAGCGGATGTTATCGTCTGTGATGACAAGCTCAGGCCCTGCGGATTTTTTCTCAAGCCGGGTCTTAATCCATTTTTCTATAAGTACAAAGAGAGCCGGCGGCTGTATGGGCTTTGAAATATAATCGTCCATGCCTGCGTTAATACACGCCTCACGGTCGCCCTCCATCGCATGCGCCGTCATGGCGATAATAGGAGTATGCCGGGATTCGCCTTCTTTTCCCCTGATAGCTTTTGTCGCCTCAAATCCATCCATCTCAGGCATCTGGACATCCATCAGGATAAGGTCATATTCATTTGCCGCTGCGGCCTCAACTGCAAGCCTCCCGTTCCCTGCAACATCGGCAGTGTATCCGGCTTTATTAAGCAGCGCCGTTATAAATTTCTGGTTGACCGGATTATCTTCAACCAAAAGTATGCGCACATCGCGCCGCTTTTTCTCTGATATTGTATGACGGGTCACGATTGATTTATGCTTTAGGTCCTTAGCAGCCGCTTCAGGGCTTAGGACTGTAGTTATCGCATCTAAAAGCATTGACTGTTTAATCGGTTTGACAAGATAGCCGTCACAGCCCATTTCATGCAGCTGCGCGCTGTCTCCGCGGCTTGCAAGCGAGGTAAGCGCAATTATTGCTGTCTTGTTTATATCAGAAGACTTTTTAATGTTACGTATCACCTGTGTCGTATCTGTGCCGGGTATCTGCATATCAAGGATTAACAGCCGGAACGGATCCTCAGAGCCGGCGGCGTTCTTTAATTCCTGAACCGCCTTTATGTCATCTTCAACCGCATACGGACGGCACCCGAAACCCTCAAGCATTTTACAGAGGATGGTCCTGTTCGTTTCATTGTCGTCGGCAACGAGTATCTTGGCCCCGTGTATGTCAGGGTAAACTTCATGCGTAATAATATCTCCAGCCTTTTGTTTTTCAAGCGGCACGGTAAACCAGAAACGGCTGCCTTTGCCCCCCTCGCTCTCAACGCTCAGCTCCCCGCCCATTAACCTGACTAACTGCATTGATATGGACAGACCCAGTCCCGTGCCCCCGTATTTACGGGTGGTTGAGGTATCTGCCTGCGTAAAGGGTGCAAATATCATAGACAGCTTATCCTTTGATATCCCGATGCCCGTGTCCGTGACTGAAAAAAGAACAGTGACTTTATCATCCGTCTCCTGTTTAAGCTCCACTCTTATTACGACCTCGCCTTTTTCAGTAAATTTAATTGCATTCCCCGCAAGATTTACGAGTATCTGACGGATCCTGCCTGAATCGCCCCTCACCAGCGACGGAACAGTGTGGTGAATCAAGCATGCAAGCTCCAGATTTTTCTCCTGCGCGCGGGGCGCCAGCGTCTCGGCCACGCTCTCAACCGTCATGCGGAGGTTAAAGTCAATAATATCAACCGGCAGCATTCCTGCCTCAATTTTGGAAAAATCCAGGATGTCGTTGATGATCTCAAGGAGTTCGTAAGCATTTCTTTTTGCAGTAATCAGATAATCGCGCTGTCCCTCGGTAAGGTTTGTATTCAGCGCCAGGTCTATCATGCCGATAACCCCTGTCATAGGAGTGCGTATCTCATGGCTCATGTTCGCAAGAAAATCCGATTTCAGCCTGCTTGCATCTTCAGCGGAAAAACGCGCATCTATCAGTTCCTTATGCGTGCTCTCAAGGATGTGCATCATATTATTGAAGGTCTCCCATATCTCATACATCGGGTCTTTTATGGAATCCTGATAGATACTGCATTTTTCGCAGGCTCCGAATTTTTTTGCAAATACTCCCTGCACATTTCCTCCGCAGTGAGTGCCTGCTATCTGCCAGCAGCGGATATTCCTCTGTCCGAATACCGGGCAGTCTTTGTACTTGCAGTTCTTCACCTCCCAGCATGTAGCTATATGAGGGTTGTCTATAGGGCGGTAGAGATAAGTCTCAAAACCCTTCTTCTTCTCAACTTCCGTAATTATCCGGGAAAAAATATTCAGGGAACTGCGAAGCTGGTCCCTGTCGGCCTTAAGCTCGTTGCTTATAGCCTCCAGGTCTTTTTGTTTTTCAACAAGTCCTCTTTCTGCCTTCTCACGGCTCCCAATTGTCTTTTTTGCATTTGATAAGACTAAAAAAATTGCGGTTAAAAGTCCGAACGCAAGCACAAACAGCACCGCATAGGAATGTGAGATCAGACTGCCGATCTTCCCTTTGGCGCCTGTAATGTCAAAATAGATTTCAAACGCCCCGACAAAACCTTCCTCTCTTATGATCGGCACATAGGTCTCCACCACGTCAACAGTGACTATCTTACCCTCGGCAGACCTTTGGGTTTTTGGGACCACATTTGTATATGTATTGCCCCTCGCTACAATTTCATGGAAATAGCGCTTCCGGTTCATTTCGCCAATCTCAGTCTCATCGGTGGAAAATATAACCTCGCCTGCCTTTGAAAAAAGTTTCAGTTTTATAAGCCCAAAGTCTTTTGCGGCAAGCCTGACCTCATTTGCAAAATTAGGCGGCAGAGATTCCCTTTTTAATTCGCTTTTTTCCGGAACAAACATGGAACCCAGGTGTGTTGTTACGCGGAAGGCCTGGTCTTTAACTGTTTCCATCATAAGCTTATTAAATGAGGGGTAAATGAACAGGACATTGTACAAAGGCAGGATTATTGCTATTGCCAGAGATATGAGCAGGATGTTTCTCAAAAATTTAATTTTAAACATTTGTTGAATATTGTGTAACAAATTTTGGAAATTAGCAAGCGACATCTATCACCTAAATTCCGCTTGCATATAAACCCGAATCGTATATGATATAATTAATACATGTATGGATTTAACGACATAAAGGATGCCCTGATAAAAGTTTCACCCCCCCGCCTCTTGTTTATCTTCTTTATATTAACATGCTTGTTTAATGCGCCTTATGCTCATTCTGAACAGATTACGGGAAGCGGCTGTTCGGTAAGCAATCTGGGTTATCTGACAGAGCTTGCCGCAGACTATCAAAAACTTACAGGCGGGAAGGTGCTCATCCGCGGAGGAGGAAGTGTAACAGGCATAGAAGACCTGCGGACAGGCCGGGTGGATTTTGCCGCCGCCTGCAGGCATAAGATGAAAGACGACCCTGAAGATATTAAATTCATACAGGTCGCATGGGATGCTCTGGTAGCCATTGTACACAAATCAAACCCGGTCAGCAATATATCCCCTGACGATATCAGGGCGATATACACAGGCAAAATAACCAACTGGACACAGCTTAAAGGCGCTGATAAGACAATAAAACTTTTTATATCAAAACCTTCAAAGGGGCATGGACTAAGCGGCGTTGAGTCCTCGGTTGATAAGCTTATATTTAAAGGCAGCCAGCCTCAAGATATTCCGGACGCCGTATATCTTGCCTCAACAGGCATTGTGGAGCAAATGGTAGAAAAAACTGCTGAAGGTTTTGCAATAGCCGGATTTTTAAGTTCAAGGAAGCGGGACGTCAAAATACTGAAACTTAACGGCGTTTATCCGGACAAACTGAGTATCTCAACCAATAAGTATCCTTTTAAAAGGCCTCTTTTTCTCCTGCTGCCTAAAAATCCAAGGCCTGAAGTCAAAAAATTTACTGATTTTGCATTAAGCAAAAAAGGGCAGGAACTCATAAGCTCATACGGCGCCATATCACTTTCAGACATTAAAAACCTTGACCGGGGTACTCTTTCTAACGAGGGGAAATGATCCTATCAATAAAAGCAAGGCTCTCAATCTATGTAGCCCTAACAATTATCATTATCAGCGCTGTAAGTACAACTTTTTATATTTTAGATTCTCACCGGAGCATAGAAAAGAAACTTATCATCCGGGGCGAGGCCTTAAGTTTCCCTCTTGCAAAGGCCGCTGATGAAGGACTTGTCTCAGAAAACCTGGACCTTATCGGCAAAGCGGCGCATATCGTCCGCACAGAAGATGTTGAATTAGTGCAGGTTTATTCACCCGTCTGGGGCATAGTTGACGCCTACCCTTCCGCAAAATTAAAAGACCCTCCGGACTCTGACGCAGTCAAATATTTTCAAGCAAACAACACCATTTTCCATAAAAAAATCACTGCCTATATGTATGATTTTTATGAGCCCGTATTTTACAGACCGTCATTGGCCTCCCCGCCCGCATTAATTGGTTATGTAAGGTTAATCCTTTCGTCCTCCGGCATGCAGAAAGAGCTTAGGGCTTCTGTGGTTAATTATCTGATGGCCTCAATACTTATTACATTGATTGTCATAGCAGTCCTGAACATGCTCATCAACCGCCTTGTAATTAACCCTGTCATGACCCTTAAACAGTCTGTCTTAAAATTTAAAAACGGCTCCCTGACCTCCGCGGTTCCCGTGCGCTCGGATGATGAGGTCGGCGAGTTGATTTCCGCCTTTAATCAGATGGCTGAAACCATCAATAACAACACCCTTGAAATCCAGACGGCTAAAAACAAAATTTCAGAGGCAATGCAGGACTGGGAAAACACATTCAACACCATCACAGACATGATTACCGTACACGACAAGGACTTTAACATCATCCGTGCAAATAAGGCCGCCGAGCAGATACTCGGACTGCCCTTTTTACAATCTGTAAAGGCGAAGTGTTATGAATATTACCATGGGGCAGAGTATCCGCCTGAAAACTGCCCGAGCTGTACGTGTTTAAAAACAAACGAGCCTGCCTCTTTTGAACTGTTTGAACCCCATCTGGATAAATCTCTTGAAATAAGGGCCATCCCGCGTTTTGACAACAACAATAATCTTATCGGGCTTATCCATGTTGTCCGGGACATAACCGAACATAAAAAGATGGACACCGAGCTCAAAAAAAGAGTAGTGGAACTTGAGAAGTTTTATGGAATAGCCGTCGGCAGGGAACTTAAAATGAAAGATTTGAAAAAAGAGATAGCAAGATTAAAAACAGAACTTTCGCTGTATAAAGAAGATTCTAAAAAATAAAAGTTGTCATTCCGGTCCCGAGGCTTCGGGATAAGCGGGAATGACACCTGCAGCCGCCCTTCTTGATTAAAACTTAATGTTTGTTTTAAAGTTAATAGTTATATATTTTTTTCTGCAGGAAGGGGCATCAAGATGTTTTTAACTCCGCTTGATTTGGTATCTTCATCCGTCCTGCTGCTATTGATGTTTGTTTTAATCGTGCCGCTTTTGAAAAACAAACAGCGCCTTTTAATTGAGACCTGTTTCATGCTGGCTTCAATTGCTTCATTGCTCGGCGTTGCAGGAGGCGTCTGGGCCGTCGGCGGCGGTATTACCAATAAAATAATCCTGGTCATAGGACTTCCCGACCTCCCGTTTCACATGAGGATGGACCCCCTTGCCGGTTTCTTCATTACGGTAATATGTCTGCTGTCTTTTTTCGTGTCGCTGTATTCGGCCGGTTATATCAAGGGATATCTCGGACGCAGAAACGTAACAAGCCTCGTTGTTTTTTACTGCCTTTTTCTTGCAGGCATGCTGCTGGTCGTTTTAGCGGACGACGCCTTGTTTTTTCTGGTTGCATGGGAAATTATGGCGGCGGCCTCATATTTTCTCGTGATGTTTGAGAACGAACACATTGAGAACAGGAGGGCGGCCTTTCTTTATCTGATAGTTGCGCATATCGGGGCCCTGGCCATACTTTTATCCTTCGGCGTCATGGCCGGTCTTGCCTCGGGTTTTGAAGACTTCAGCGGTTATACATTTGATGCCATGCGCCAGGCGCACTTCCCAGTTGAAGGGGCGACTGCGGCCTTTCTGCTGGCTTTCTTCGGATTTGCCGCAAAGGCAGGCGTGGTCCCCCTGCATGTCTGGCTGCCTGAGGCTCATCCTGCTGCGCCGTCCAACGTTTCCGCACTAATGAGCGGCGTTATGCTGAAGACCGCCATTTACGGCATAGTCCGCGTGTCCTTTGACCTCATCAGGGTATTTCCCTGGTGGTGGGGGGCTATTGTGTTAATATTCGGACTAATATCCGCCGTTATGGGTGTGCTTTACGCCCTGATGCAGCATGATTTAAAGAGACTTCTCGCATATCACTCTGTTGAAAATATCGGCATTATCCTGATAGGCATAGGACTGGCAATGATATTTATCTCATTTAATATGCCTCTGCTGTCAGCCCTCGCGCTTATAGCAGGGCTTTACCATACTATGAATCACGCCGTGTTCAAGGGGCTGCTGTTTATGGGCGCAGGCGCCGTACTGCACGCTACAAATGAGCGCAACATGGAAGAGATGGGCGGACTGATACACAGGATGCCGTGGACCGCCGCCCTTTTTCTTATCGGCTGCGTCTCCATTTCCGCCCTCCCCCCCTTTAACGGTTTTGTATCCGAGTGGTTGACGTTTCAGGCCTTTTTGCTGTCTCCCGCCTTGCCGAGTCCGCTGCTGAAATTACTGATTCCGCTCGGAGCTGCGCTTTTGGCGCTGACAGGCGCGCTCGCCGCCGCCTGTTTTGTAAAGGCGTTCGGCGTCACTTTCTTAGGACACTGGAGGGGCAGTCATATGCCCCGCGTCCATGAGGCGGACTGGCCCATGCGTTCAGGCATGATATTAGCCGCACTTACATGCCTTCTGCTCGGGATTCTGCCTACATTTTTTATTGACTGGATGGATATTATTCCCCAGCAGCTTATTGGAACAAAGATTGGAGCGTCTTCAGGAACTTACGGCTGGCTGTGGCTTACTCCGGTTGCGCAGGAGAGGGCCTCATATTCGGGGATAATAGTTTTCGGAGGAATACTGCTCATAGTGGCCGCTGCTTATCTTGTTTTGCATGTCAGGCCGAAAACCATTCACAGAGCGCCCATATGGGACTGCGGCTTTGCAAAACTCACCCAGAAAATGCAGTACAATGCCGCATCTTTCTCAATGCCGATACGCAGGATATTCGGCTTTCTTTTTAATATTAAGGAATCGGTAAAGCTTACTCCGCAGGCAGTGTACAAGGCTTTCCCGAAAAGATTAAATTATTCCCTTCGCGTAAGAGACCGTTTCTGGGGCTGGATTTATAAGCCGGTGGTGGATTGCAGTTTTTGGGTGTCGCGAAGGGTCGGAAAGCTTCAGCAGGGACGCATACAGGCGTATCTTATATATTCCTTCATAACAATCATTGTACTTCTGGTGTTTTCAAGATGAAACTCTACAGGTTTGCAATTGAACTTCTGCAGGTTGTAATTCTGCTCGGGGCCGCACCCGCCTTCATCGGATGGGTGCGGATTCTGAAATGCTGGTCGCAGGGACGCACATCAGCCGGACTGTTTCAGCCTTACAGGGACCTCATAAAATTATTCTCAAAAGACATAGTACTGGCTGATAACGCATCCTGGATATTCCGTTTTACTCCATATCTCGTTTTCGGGACTGCGGTGCTTGCAGGAGCCATCATACCTATGTTGTCAATAGACCTGCTGATAGCGTCAACGGCAGATGTAATTGTGCTTGTGGCGCTGTTTGCGATTGCGCGCTTCTTTACCGCCCTGGCGGGAATGGACATAGGGACCGCCTTCGGAGGCCTGGGGTCCAGCCGTGAGATGACAATAGCGTCTCTGGCAGAACCCGCCATGCTGATGGCGATTTTCACCGTTTCCCTGGCCAGCAAGTCCACGTCCCTCTCACAAATGGTTCAGGTAATTTACAGCGGACAATCCGTATTAAGGCCGTCCCTTGCATTCGCCCTGCTTGCCTTTATACTGATTGCCCTCGCTGAAACCGGCAGAATACCGGTGGACAATCCTGCCACTCACCTTGAACTCACGATGATACATGAGGCCCTGATACTTGAATATTCGGGCAGACACCTTGCGCTCATTGAATGGGCCGGCATGATGAAGCTCTTTCTCTTTGTCATGCTCGGGATTGCAGCCTTTGCCCCCTGGGGAATCGCAGAGTCAGACGGCATTATCCAAATCTCCGCGGCATTTTTGTATATGGTACTGAAGCTCGGCATTGCAGGAACAGGGCTTGTGCTTATTGAGACCGGGCTTGCAAAGATGCGGATATTCCGTTTAACCGAATTCTTAGGGTCGGCGTTTTTGCTGGCGACTCTCGGGATGCTGTCGTTTTTTATTCTGGAGTGAAAGGGTCCTTTTCTGTCATTCCCGCAAGCCCCGAACAAGTCGGGACAGGCTCCGCGCGTCGGGAATCAGATTCCGGACAAGCCGGAATGACATTTACGGCTAATGACATTATTACAGGCATAACCCTGAATCTGGGTTTCATTTGAAACAGAATTTACTATGGATATAAACATTGCTGCAAAACTAAACAGTTTTCTTGCGGCGCTTGTACTGCTTACCGCATTCGGCATGCTCGTTCAGAGAAGGATGTACGGGCTTGTGCACCTGTTCACATGGCAGGGCCTTTTCCTCTCTGTAAACACCGCAATAGTCGGTTTTGTGGCAGGGAAGCATCACCTTTACATATCTTCCGTCCTTACCCTTGCGCTGAAGGTCTTCCTGCTTCCTTACATCCTGCATGTGCTCATCCGGCGGCTTAAAGTTCACAAAGAGGTGGAAACTGTTGTAAACATCCCCATGACAATGCTGATGGGGATAGCCCTCGTCATATTCTCTTATTATCTGATGGCGCCGGTCACCGAGCTTTCCACCCTGGTAACGCGTTCTACGCTTGCAGTTGCGCTTGCTGTGGTCCTGATCGGTCTGCTGATGATGATAACAAGAAAACATGCCGTCACCCAGATAATCGGCTTCCTCGCAATGGAAAACGGACTTTTCTTTGCCGCTACCAGCGCGACCTACGGGATGCCGCTTGTCGTGGAATTGGGAGTTGCGCTTGATATCCTGATCGCCGCCTTCATTTTCGGCATATTCTTTTTTCACATACACAATACCTTTGACAGCCTGGACATTGAGCAGATGGCAAGGTTAAAGGAGGAGGATTGAGAAGACAGTGACGCGTGATGGGTAATGCGTAATGGGTAAAAACAACTCATCATGAATTATAAAATGAAATTGTCAGCAAGGTGTCATTCCCGCGAAAGCGGGAATCCAGAGGAAAAGGT
>JACQZD010000131.1 GCA_016207865.1 Nitrospirota bacterium | reverse complement strand
CCTTGAGAAGCTCTTCGGACATCGGGTCTTCTATAATCTCCTGCATCGCCCTTCTCATGGGTCTGGCGCCGTATGACGGCTCAAAATTGGTCTCAAGGACCCATTTTATCACTTCCTCGGTTAATACCACTACATTATCCTGTTCCAGAAGCTGTTTGTTAGCTCAATCATAAGCAGATTTATGATTTTTATCAGGTGTTCTTTTTCAAGCTGGTGGAAGACAACGACCTCATCAACCCTGTTTAAAAATTCAGGGTTAAAGGTCTTTTTAAGCTCGCTTAATACAGTGCTCTTAATCTTTTTGTAAGCGCTTTCATGCGTCGGCACCTGAAAACCCATAGACGTTTTTTCAGTAAATCTTGTGCCGATATTTGACGTCATGATAATCACCGTATTCTTAAAATCAACCTTTCTGCCGAAATTATCGGTAAGTATGCCTTCATCCAGGACCTGCAGCAATATATTGAATACGTCCGGATGCGCCTTTTCTATTTCATCAAAGAGCACCACAGAATACGGCCGCCTGCGCACCGCCTCGGTCAACTGCCCGCCCTCTTCATAGCCGACATAACCCGGAGGCGCGCCTGTAAGCCGGGAGACATTAAACCTCTCCATAAACTCTGACATGTCAACCTTTATCAGGGCGCTTTCATCATTAAAAAGGAATTCAGCCAGCGCCTTTGCAAGTTCTGTCTTCCCGACGCCTGTGGGGCCGAGGAAGAAAAATGAACCAATTGGTTTTTTCCTTGATTTAAGCCCTGCGCGGGACCTTCTGATGGCCTTTGAAACCGCCTTCAGCGCCTCTTCCTGTGCAATAATCCTCCTGTGCAGTTCATCCTCCATACGAAGCAGTTTTTCAGATTCCTTCTCCTCCAGCTTTACAAGCGGAATTCCGGTAATTTTTGAAACTGTGTAGGCAACTTCCTCTTCATTGATGACAGGGATTTCTTTCTGCTGGTTCTCACGCCACTCCCTGTTAAGCTCCTCGTACAACCTCTTGGCCCTCTCCTCCTCGCCTTTTACAACCGCGCCCTTCTCAAAATCATGGAGTTTTATATAAAGATTCTTTTCCTTGTTAAGCCTTTTTAAATCCTTTTCAATTTCCTTGAGCCCGGAAGGCATGGTAAATCTCTTAAGACTCATCCGGGAGCCTGTTTCATCCACTACATCAATTGCCTTGTCAGGCAAGAATCTCCCTGTAATATATCTATCAGAAAGAGCCACGCAGGCCCTGATGGCCTCTTCACTTATTTTAACCTTATGGTGAGTTTCGTATTTACCCTTAAGTCCCTTTAATATCTTTATGGTCTCAATGACAGTAGGCGGCTGTATAAATATCGGCTGAAAACGCCTCTCAAGCGCGGCATTTTTCTCTATGTATTTTCTGTATTCACCCGGCGTTGTTGCGCCGATACACTGAATCTCGCCTTTTGAAAGAGCGGGTTTCAGCATGTTTGAGGCATCAATGGAACCTTCTGCCGCGCCTGCACCGACAAGCGTATGAAGCTCGTCAACAAAGAGAATTACATTATCAGACTGTGTAATCTCTTTCATCACAAGCTTCAGCCTTTCCTCAAACTGCCCTCTGTATTTTGTTCCGGCGATTAGAGAGCCGAGATCCAGGCTGATAATCCTCTTATTGATAAGATTCTCCGGAACATCTTCAGCAACTATTCTCTGAGCCAGCCCTTCCACAATCGCTGTTTTGCCTACGCCGGCCTCGCCTATGATTACAGGATTGTTTTTAATTCTCCTGCCTAAGACCTGAAAAACCCTTTCTATCTCGCTTTCCCGTCCGATGATCGGGTCCAGTTTGTTCTCACGCGCTAATTGCGTAATGTCCCTGCCGAACTCATCAAGCGCAGGAGTGTGGCTCTTTTTATCCTTGCCGGCAGGCTGATGCCCGCGCATTGCATAGTTGATGGTAAGCTGGCGGGCGCCCAGAATATTTGCGCCTAAACTGCGGAGTATTTTCCCTGCAATACCTTCTTCTTCCCGTATCAATCCTATGAGGAGGTGTTCGCTTCCTATGTAGCTGTGTCCCAAAAGCCGGGCCTCTTCCACAGCCAGTTCAAGAACCCTTTTGGCCCTTGGGGTAAACGGTATTTCGCCGAAGGTAAGAATATTGGAACCGGAAGGAAGGTTTCTCTCCACCTCCATACGCACCTCTTCGGAAGAGAGTCCCATTTTTTTCAGAATAATTATCGGAAGGCTGTCTTCTTCCCTCAAAAGACCCAGCAGAAGATGTTCAGTGCCGAGATAATCATTCTGCCTTTTTTCTGATTCTTCTCTGGCATATATAATTACCTTACGGCCTCTTTCTGTAAATCGTTCAAACATCTTACTTTTAATTTAAAATATATTAGCCTACTTGTCAAGGAAGAATGGGGCTTTTGCGTTCAGCGTTCATCGCGTTTGTTGCGTTTATAGCGCTATAAACGCTGTACGCTATAACGCTATAAACAAATAGGCGGGTTTATGAGGGTGAAGTTTTTTTAGCAACTTTTTTGTCAACGACAAGTCCTTTAATCTCTTCCATGAATTCTTTTATATCCCGGAACTGCCTGTATACAGAGGCAAATCTGACATAAGCCACTTCATCTATGCCCTTAAGCTCCAGCATTATCTGCTCGCCTATCCATGAACTCGGGAGCTCTTTTTCGCCTAATTCCTGAAGCTTCTTCTCAATCCTTTCTACGAGAGCTTCTCTTGCCTCCATGCCGATAGGCCTTTTTTCGCATGCCTTTTCAAGCCCTCTGAGAATTTTCTGCCGGTCAAAAGGCTCCCTCCTGCCGTCCTTTTTAACCACAAGAGGAAAAATTTCTTCTATCCTTTCATAACTTGTAAAACGTCCCTCGCACTTCAGACACTCCCGCCTTCTCCTGACGATGTCTCCCTCTTTGCTGAGGCGCGAGTCAATAACTTTATCGTCAATATGTCCGCAGAAAGGGCATTTCATAATCAGTGAACAGTTATCAGTGAACAGTTAACGGTTAAAATACGAAAAACCTGTTGGATCACATTAATTTCTTAAGTTACCAAATCCTCATACACAGGGAATTCTTTGCATAATAATTTAACTTTTTCTTTGACGCGGTTAATAATCTTTTTTTCCTGCGGATTATTAATTATCTGCGAAATACATTCTGCTATGGAATCCATTTCAGGCTCTTTCATCCTGCGGCTTGTGACAATCGGCGTGCCAACCCTTATGCCGCTTGTTACGGCAGCCGGTTTATCATCATGCGGAATGGAATTCTTATTAACCGTTATGCCCGCGGCGTCAAGGGCGGTTTCAGCTTCTTTGCCTGTGATAGCTTTATCAGTAAGGTCCATCAGCATGAGATGGGTATCTGTCCCGCCTGATACAATCCTGAATCCCTTCTTTATAAGTTCATCCGCCAGCTCCTTTGCGTTCTTGACAACCTGAATCTGATAGCCTTTAAATTCCTTAGTCATCGCTTCTTTAAATGCAACGGCCTTTGCCGCAATCACATGCATAAGAGGGCCTCCCTGTATGCCGGGGAACACCATCTTATCAATCGCCTTCGCATATTCCGCCCTGCACATCACCATACCGCCTCTCGGTCCCCTCAATGTCTTATGCGTCGTGGCCGTGACAAAATCAGCATAGGGAACCGGCGACGGGTGCAGCCCTG
>JACQZD010000165.1 GCA_016207865.1 Nitrospirota bacterium | reverse complement strand
GTAGTTTTGCCGTAGCGTTTTTGTATCTCGGCAACTTCCCAGGCAGTCTCAGCGACATGGGTATGTATCGGAACTCCGTATTTTTCAGAAAGTTTATCCGCCCGCTTCAGCGTGTCAGGACCGCAGGTATAGGTTGCGTGAGGCGCAATAAAAGGAGTTATCAATTCACTGCCCTTCCAGACCTTGATAAATTCCTCGGCCTTTCTGAAATAATCGTCAGGGGTCTGCGCATAACCTGAGGGGAAGTCAATAACGCCTGCGCCAAGCACTCCTCTCATTCCTATTTTTTCAAGTTTCCGGCCTGCGGCATCTTCATAAAAATACATGTCCGCGTATGTTGTTACCCCTGCCTTTAACATTTCAAGGCAGGCCAGTTCAACGGCATCGGATACAAAGTCAGAGCTCATCCATTTCGCCTCGGCAGGCCAGATGTGCTTTTCAAGCCACTCCTGAAGCGGCAGGTCATCGGCAAGCCCCCTGAAATAAACCATCGGGGCATGCGTGTGCGTATTGATTAATCCCGGAGCAACAACTTTTTCGGCTCCTCCGATTGTCTTTCCTGCAGTATATTTTTTTGAAATATCGGCATACGCGCCGACGTCTTTAATGCTGCTGCCCGTTACTGCAACAGCGCCGTCAATTATAACAGGAAGCCCGTCCTCCATCGGAAGCACATACTCGCCCCGAATGATGAAATCAACTTTTTCCATAATACCCCTCTTTCTCAGTATTCCCTTTTTTTAGAAGGGTTGCAAAGGCATATATGTATGAAAAACTTTAAGGCAACACCTTAATGTCATGCTGCCTTTTACAAATTAGTTCGGAAGCAAATACTTAAAACTCTTGCAGCATGACTGATAATAATCTTTGTTGCATGCTTAAAATTTTGAGGGCATGTATGCCTTTGTCACTCAATCAGTTTTTCCGCAATCTGCACGGCATTAAGCGCCGCGCCTTTTCTTAAATTATCCGAAACCACCCACAAGTTGATGCCGTTTTTAACAGAATGGTCTTCCCTTATCCTTCCTACATATACCGCATCTTTTCCGGCGGCGTCAACAGGAAGGGGATAAAGGTTTTTCTCAGGGGCATCGTAGACAACAATGCCCGGCGCTTTTGAAAGCAGCGCCCTGGCCTCATTGGCCGATAATTTTTTCTCAGTCTCAATGTTAAGCGACTCTGAAGGCCCCCTGAAGACAGGCACCCTTACAGTGGTTGCCGTAAGCCTTATTGAATCATCTCCCATAATCTTCGTGGTCTCATTTACCATCTTAATCTCTTCTTTTGTGTAACCGTCTTCCATAAATTTGTCAATATGGGGAAGGCAGTTAAATGCAATCTGATGCGGATAGACAACAGGCTTTATCTCCTTAAAATTAAGCATGTCCGAGGACTGCTGCAGTAATTCCTCCATGGCCCTTTTGCCGGTGCCGGAGACAGACTGGAATGTGGTCACAACCACTCTCTTGATTTTAACTGCATCATGGATAGGCTTCATGACAACAACCATCTGGATTGTTGAACAGTTCGGATTTGCAATTATCCCCTTATGCCGCTTTAAATCATGCGGGTTTACCTCAGGCACCACAAGCGGCACCGCGGGGTCCATTCTCCACGCGCTTGAATTGTCAATAACAACACAGCCTGCCTTAACCGCAAAGGGAGCAAAGTAAAGGCTCCGCTCAGCTCCGGCAGAAAACAAGGCGATGTCTATGCCTGCAAAAACCTTTTCACCAAGTATTTCCACAGGAACCGCCTGGTCCTTGAATTCAATAGTCTTGCCTTCTGAACGCTCCGAGGCAAAAAGCCTCAGTTTTTCAACCGGGAACTTCCTTTCCTCAAGGATTGCAACCATTTCATTTCCGACCGCGCCGGTTGCTCCCACAACCGCAACAATGTATTTCTTTTTTTTCTTCAGCATCTGTTTTCCCTTCCTTTAAAAATTAAAACTTTTTGCTTTAATATATTATGATGGTTTTTCTAATGTTACCGTCCCTTTAAAATGCTCTATGAAGTCGGCTGCCGTAGCTTCGGCGGCATACTCCAGTTCCTCTTTTAAAATCTCTCCATTGTCAGCTGTGAATTCTCTCATTGTGTACTTCCTCTTAAAATCGCCTCCCCTGTAAGTAAACGATTTCCCCCAGAGGACCTTGCCGTGAGGGTCCTTCAGTATCGCCGTTGTAGTAATTGAAAGCTCCATATCAACAGTATCAATTGAAATGCCGTGCACCATAAACTCCAGGATGGCATTTTCAAACACGGTCTCTTTTATCTCCGGAGGCCACACCATAAAAGGTTCATCTGTTATATGCTCTATGACCGGTTCTTCTTTTACAGGCTCTTCTTCAATGCTCATCTCAGGCCAGTTGGGAATGTCTTTAAGCGCGCGCCTTATAAATTTCTCCAATACCAGTTTGCCGAAATCCGGACGGGGTATTTCATCTCTCCCTATACGCTGTATTGACGCCAGGGCTCCTACCGCAGTTCCCACCCCCGGAAACAGCACAGTCCCGATGCCCGCACTCATAAGGGTGCATTCAAGGCTTGATACCCTAATGCTTCCGGGTGTTTTAAATCGCACCACTTTTAAATATGGAACGGTCGTCAAATTCTTCTTGGTAAGCGGCACATTTTTAGGGGCTGCCGCGCATCCTAAAAAAGAAAAAAGGACCGTCAAAGCCGTCAGCCGTATAGTTGTTTTTCTCATTTTCATAATTGTCATAATCCTCAAAGGCAATGACATCACTGCATTTGCTAAGAAAGTTCTACCGCATATTTTGCAACAAGGTCCCCTGTTTCAGCCGTCGTATGTCCCATCTGTCCTGCCGCAAGGCTTTTAATATGTTTTGCAGTGACAGTCATGACAGCCTGCTCTATGCATTTACCTGCTTTTTCCTCGCCCAAATGCTCAAGCATCATGCCGCCTGCGCATATGGCGGCAAGCGGATTAATTACATTCATTCCTTTATACTTAGGCGCAGAGCCTCCTATCGGCTCAAACATGGACACGCCCTGAGGATTTATATTGCCTCCGGCCGCAATCCCCATCCCGCCCTGAATCATTGCGCCCAAGTCAGTGATTATATCGCCGAACATATTGTCAGTAACAATTACATCAAACCACTCGGGGTTTTTAACAAACCACATAGTTATCGCATCCACATGCGCATAGTCAGCCTTTATATCAGGATACTCCTTTGCAACCTCATAAAAGGTCCTCTCCCATAAATCAAAGGCAAACGTCAGGACATTTGTCTTTCCGCAAAGGGTAAGCTTGTTTGCCTTGTTCCTTTTCCTGCAATATTCAAAGGCATAGCGGATACAGCGCTCCACGCCTTTTCTGGTATTGATTGACTCCTGCACCGCAACTTCGTCAGGCGTTCCTTTTTTAAGCACCCCGCCCGCGCCCGCATAAAGCCCTTCGGTATTCTCCCTCACAACGACAAAATCTATATGCTCCGGCTTCTTATCCTTAAGCGGACAGTCCACGCCGGGATATAGTTTTACCGGCCTTAAATTAATATACTGGTCCAGCTCAAACCTGAGCCTGAGGAGAACGCCTTTTTCAAGCACTCCAGGTTTTACATCAGGATGTACGATTGCGCC
>JACQZD010000164.1 GCA_016207865.1 Nitrospirota bacterium | reverse complement strand
GTCATTCCCGCTTGTCGGACTTGTCATTCCGACTCGTTCGGAATCTTTCTTAAAAAAGATTCTGGATTTATCCGCCTGAGGCGGACAAGAGCCAGAATGACAGAAATATATGTATGAAAAAAATAATAAAAATTAACCATAAAAAAAACCTCACCGGCATCTACAACACCCTCTACCGCGCCTTTGGTCCCCAGCACTGGTGGCCCGGGGATACGCCGTTTGAGATTGCAGTGGGCGCCATACTTACGCAAAACACAAACTGGGGAAATGTGGAAAAGGCTATCAATAATATTAAAAAACATAAAGCCCTCCATGCAAAAAAACTTCACGAAATGCCTCATAAAGACCTCGCACTCCTGATTAAGCCTGCCGGATACTTCAACGTCAAGGCAAAAAGGCTCAAGCATTTTCTCGCCTTTCTTGCGAATCATTACAATGGCAGCATAGAGCAGATGAAAAGTGAAGACGCTCATCAATTAAGGCATCAGCTTCTTGAGGTAAACGGCATAGGGCCTGAGACAGCGGATTCAATACTTCTTTATGCCCTTGATAAGCCTGTCTTTGTGGTTGACGCCTACACAAAAAGGGTTCTTTCAAGGCATGAAATTATTTCAGAAAAGGCGACTTACCATGAGATTCAAGACCTCTTCCACAATAACCTCCCGCAGGACATAAAATTATTTAACGAATACCACGCATTATTTGTAATGGTTGGGAAAGACTACTGCAAACCAAAACCCAAGTGCGAAAAATGCCCGCTAAAAAAAGACTTTATAAAACAATATGTTTAGTAAGTAAAATGCCAAATATTGTATAAATATTGATACTATTTACAATAAATCAATTTATTTCTTGACAATTAAGCAGTAATATTTTATAATAAATGTAAATAATGCAAAGAAAAGCTACTTTATGAGTCCAATATTAAAATTAAATCAGCATAACGAAAAGAAAGAGAGGGAGTTTGAATTAAGATACCTGCTGTCTCTTTCAACCCGCCAGCGTTTTGAAATGATGTTTCAAAAATCAAAAGAAACAAGAGAATTATTGGAGAAGCATGGTCACAGAAAACCTTTTGAAATTATTAAAAGAAAGTAAAGTTGATTTTGTTGTTATTGGCGCAACCGCATTTCCTGTCCACGGGTATGCCCGTTCAACTCTTGATATTGATATTTTTATAAAACCTGAACGATTAAATGCAGAAAGAGCTTTGCATGCATTGAAAAAATTTGGATATGATGTAACAGATGTTGAGATTGAAGATTTGCTTCGGAGAAAATTATTGATCCGGCAGTATGCAGTTGAATCTGATATTCATCCGTTTGTTAAAGGCATTACTTTTGAACAGGTATGGAAAAATAAAGTAAAAGCAAAATTCGGCAATACATTTGTTTATTTTGCCTCGCTTGATGATCTCATAACTATGAAGAAGGCTGCCGGTAGGAATAAAGATTTAGAAGACCTTAAGAATTTACATAAAATTAAAAAAATAAAACACGAAAAGAAAAAAGAATGAAAACAGAAGAAACAAGACATGAGCGTTTTAAGCGGGTGGCATCAAAAAGGACAAACGAGATTCTTGAAAAAATCCGGATACTCGGCAACTGCTCCAACAAAAGCTCATATGAATATGCAGAAGACGAGGTAAATAAAATTTTCAGTGAAATTGATAAGCAGTTGCGATTAATAAAAGCAAGATTTTCAGCAGGGAAAAGGGAGAGGTTTAGGTTGTGACATTCTTCAGCTTCAAGGGAAGAATTTAACCATAGTGTTACACAAATTACAATTCTTTACGTAAACACAAAACGTAGCAATATTGGTTTTAGCGATGAAAAAAATTGCTTCCACCTTTTTGACTTTTATGCCTGTGCTCTTTTCTGTTATAATGTTGAGGCAAGTCCATTTAATACACTCATTGTATCTACATTGTATTAAGAAAAAATGAAATATGTCGCTCAAATACTATTATCCTGTGAGTCTAAAATAAAATGACCCAGAAAAATAAAAACATCTCACCCAAGCACGGCAAAATTGTTATCTACACGACTGATAACAAAGAAGCCCGGCTTGATGTTAAACTGGAGCAGGATACGGTCTGGCTATCACAGAAGCAACTTGCGGAACTTTTCAAGACCGAAAGAAGTGTCATCACTAAGCATGTTAATAATGTCTTCAAGAATAGAGAATTAGAGGAGAATTCAGTATGTGCAATTTTTGCACATACTGCCGCAGATGGAAAAATCTACAAAACAAAATATTACAACCTTGATGTTATTATCTCGGTCGGTTACAGAGTAAATTCAAGGCGCGCTACTCAATTCCGTATCTGGGCGACAAAGGTCTTAAAAGAACATATTGTTAAGGGTTTTTCCTTAAATGAAAAAAGGTTGACAGAACAACAGCAGACCAGACTAAAAGAACTTGAAAAGGCTGTGGCTCTTTTGCAAAAGACTGCTCATAATGTCCTTACCAGAGAAGAAGCGGTAGGGCTTTTGGCGATTATTACAGGCTATGCAAAATCATGGATACTCTTACAACAGTATGACAATAAAAATATTAATCTCATTTCCAAAGGCGTATCAAAACCTGCCGGACATATAAAATATGCAGAGGCTCAAAAAGCTATTGAATCATTAAAAAAGGATTTGATTGATAAAAAAGAAGCTTCAGAATTATTCGGGATTGAACGGGAAAAAGGACTTGAAAGCATTTTATCTACAATATATCAGACCTTTGGAGGGAAAGAATTATATCCCGGCATTGAAGAAAAGGCAGCCCATCTGCTTTACTTCATAATAAAGGATCATCCATTTATTGACGGCAATAAACGCATAGGCTCGTTTCTGTTTATATTGTTTCTGCACAAGAATAATTACCTACTGAAATCTACCGGCGAGGCTAAAATCAATGATAATACTCTGGTAGCCATAGCTCTTTTAATTGCCGAGAGCAAACCGAAAGAAAAAGAAACCATGACAGCGCTAATTACAAATTTACTTAATGAATATTAGAACAATGAATAAAGACCTTCTTCAAAACATAGATTCATACAAATCCGCCCTTGACCGCTATCGCCCCTTCCCTGAGCATGTTGTCAAACAGCTCAGAGATTACTACCGCATCGGACTTACGTATACATCCAATGCAATTGAGGGCAACACGCTGACAGAGTCGGAAACAAAGGTTGTCATTGAAGATGGGATAACAATCGGCGGAAAGTCGTTAAGAGAGCATTATGAGGCTATCGGACATGCAAAGGCATACGACCATATTCATTCTCTACTGGATAAAAATATAACTGAAGAAGATGTATTGCTTCTGCATAAACTATTTTTTCAGCAGATAGACCCTGAGAATGCAGGCAGGTACAGAAATAAAAATGTAATAATCACCGGAACTGATTATCTGCTACCGGATTACAACAAAGTGCCTGAGTTAATGAAAAAACATATTAAGAATATCAATGACCCTGTAAGCGACAGACATCCTCTTGAGCAGGCGATTGACCTGCATGCCGGATTTGAGTCAATTCATCCATTCATGGATGGCAACGGAAGAATCGGAAGGCTTTTATTAAGTATCCTGACAATGAAAAATGGCTTCTGCCCCGTGATTATCCCTCCGATAAAAAGGGCTGAATATATAACAGCGCTGCAGAAAACTAACAAAGGAGATTTTAATGCCCTGCGGGCTCTCGTCCTGAGTGTTGTTTATGAAGAGATGAAGTCATTGCAAAAACTCGTTGTGACTCTTGCAAAATAATCTACTAATCTTCCGCGCTGACACCCTGTTGTCATAGTTTTTATCTATAATGATAAAATAACGCTGAGGCATTTAAATGAAAAAGGGAACTGTCTTCATCGCCCCTCCGGGCGCAAGGGATAAAAAAGCAAATATCTTCAGCGAGATTGTTTCTTCATGCCCTCAGGGTGATTATTCCGGCGTCCTGTACATCACGCCAAATACATTCAGCCAGGCAGAGGCAAAAAAAAGATTTTTCTCTTATCTAAAGACCGAACATAAAAAAACCGCTTACATCCCTTTCCAGTCTTTCCCATTAAAACAATTGTACATAAATCTTTATGCAACCTACGGCAGTAAAAAAATCATTTCCGCCGGCATAAGACCGCTTCTGCTTTGTGAAATCCTGAAAGAAAAAAATATCGGCTATGCGGTTCTTTTATCAGAACTTCTTTATAAAATCAGGCACTATATTACAGATAAAGACCTTCTCCAGGTTAAAGAGGACCTCAAGGAGCTTATCTTTGAAGAAAAGGCCATGGCGCGTGCTGTAAATGCCATGGAAATTCTTGAGGATTACGAGAAAAGACTTAAAGAAAAAGGGCTTACTGATTCCGAGTCAGCGGCAAAAGAAAGCATTCCTTTTATAAATGAATTTTTAAATCCATCCCTGCTTGTGCTTGACGGCTTTTTTGATCCGACGCCTCTGGAACTTGCAATTATAAAAGCGCTCGTTGATAAAGCAGGCAGATTTATTGCGCTTCTGGATAATGACGCCGGGTTTTTAAAGTTCTTTGAACAAAACCCGGAGCTGTCTGAGACGCATTCAATTAAGGCAGGCCTCCCCAAAAAAGGCTCGGGTTATTTCACATACCCCTCAATGGAAGAAGAGGTGGAGGGCATTGCAAAAGGGGTAAAAGGCTTAATCCTTGAAGGCACAAGTCCTGAGGATATAATTATTTCCTTCCCGGCATTTCAAAAATATCTGCCGATGCTCAGAAGGGTCTTTAAAAAATACGGGCTGTTGTTAAGCATTGCAGGATATGATTTATCAAATGCAGCGCCGGTTACAGCGCTTGAAGATATGATTGCAAGCATTGAAGATGACTATCCAAGAAATGAGTTTCTTTCCTTTTTAACCTCAGCGCATTTTCCTGAAATCCAGGCAGTTGTTAAAGAATGGGTAGTGGCATACGCAAACAAGGCAGGCATTTTAAAAGGGAAACAGGCATGGCTTTCAATGAAAGCGCTCCTGCTTGATTTCAGCGGTGAGCAATTCACCAAAGATGAGGAAAGCCGGATTGCTGAAGTTCAGGAAGGAATACGGTCAGTTATAGGAATACTTGATGAAATAAAATCTGCAAAAGACCTTGCTTCTTATATGGACCATCTTGAAAAGGCCTTGAACAAATTTGGTTTCATGGAATCTCTTGATGAGTCCCTGTCAGAAGCTATAAACAGCCTGTTTTCAGAATTAAGGCAATTCTCCGGCATATCCGGCTCGGGTGCTAAAGATGCCGGAATTTATTTGAGTCACCTGTTCACCGGATTAAACGGTGCGGATGCGGACAAAAACGGCGTCAGGGTATTGCCGTATGAAGTTGAGGCAGGGCATGACTCAAAAGCGCTGTTTTTAGGTGGCATGGTTGAAGACGAATTCCCGTCCAAACCCGGTATTGACCCCATACTGCCTGAAAAGGTCAAAAAGGCGCTCGGCATGCCGTTTCTTGAATATTATCTTGAGAGGCAAAAACGGTATTTCAAACGGCTTATAAACGTGCCTCTCCTTGAACCTTATTTTTCATGCCCCTCTGCCGAAGGCGACAAGCCCTTTCTTCCATCGCCGTTTCTTGACTGGGGCCAGAGCCTTGTATTGCCGGAATTAAATCTTCCCTCGGATGAAGAACGCCTGATTGCAGAGGGCTTCACCGTGCAGAAGGAGTTTACAGGGATTTTATGGAATGGAGAACTGCCGGAAGAAAGAGAAATAAAAAACCTGCTGTCAAAACGCTTCGGGCCGGAGGCCTTTATAAGCGTTACTGACATAGAGGCCTACAGAAAATGCCCGCTTAGATTTTATATTGAAAAAGTCCTCAGACTTGAAATTGAAAAACCGCCTAAGTTTGAAGTTGAGGCAATGCTCTGGGGAAAACTGGCCCACAAAGTGATGGAATATTTATATAAAGACGGCGATATCGGACTTAATGATATAAGCAGCCGGATTATGCAGGGACTTAAATTAACGCTTGCGGAATTCCCGCTCGGCGATTTCTGGTCAAAGGTCGCAGGCGAAATATTTCAGAGGCTGATACCGATGATAGAAGCGCAGGAGGCGGAAATTAAAATACAGGGCTTTATGCCGCATGCATCTGAGAAAGGGCTAAAGGCAGAGATTAACGGGCTGAGGCTTAAGGGAAAGATTGACAGGGTTGATAGGAAAAAAAGTCAGGAGTCAGGAGTCAGGAGTCAGGAGAAAAAAACTCCAAAACCCGAACTCGGAACTCAGAACTCATTTATTCTTTTGGACTATAAGACCGGCTCTATTGATAAAAACAGCCTTCAGCTTCCTCTTTATTCAGCCATGTGGCAGAAAGAAAATGAAGGCATAGTGGAGAAGGCAGGCTTTTATTCTTTAAAAGACGGCGGCCTTGACTGGTATCCTGCAAAAAAACAAGGCATGGGGGAGTTTATACAGGATGCATTGCAGATTACCAAGGAGCTTGTGCAATAAATGAGAGAGGGGATGTTTATGCCTTCAGGGGTCAAGGAAGTTGAATGCAGATATTGTCAGCACAGGGCACTGTGTAAAGGAGGCGGGTAAAAAAAGGCAAGTCTTTTTTGCGTTCAGCGTTGTGCGTTTGTTGCGTTTATTGCGCTATAAACGCTGTACGCTATAACGCTACAAGCGTTACTTGGCATATGAACAACTATCTTGACATAACTAAAAGCGTTATCATCTCATCGCCTGCGGGTTCGGGAAAGACAGAGAAGCTTGCAAGGCGCTATATCTCCCTGCTTAAAAACGGCGTTGAGGTGGAGCGGATTTTAGCCATTACCTTTACGGATAAGGCGGCTGCCGAGATGAAGCAGAGGATTTTAAGGATACTGAAAGACGAAGAATCTGAATTATTCAGTAAATTAATTGAGAGGGTGTCATTAATGAGGGTTACAACCATACACTCCTTTTGCGGCACCCTGCTCAGGCGTTTTTCTTTTGAGGCTGCGATTGACCCCAATTACAGAATAGAGGAAGCGCTTAACTCGCGTATCACATGGGAAGAAATCATTTATGAAATTCTAATGGGATCCGGAAGCAGGAAAAAAGATGATGACCATACGCCTATCCTTCAAACCATCAGCGAAAAGGGGTTCAGAGGGCTTGCAGACCTAAATAAAATTATAAATTATCTTTATGAAAAGCGCCCGTTCTCCATGGAGGCTGAACTTATATGTCCCCTGACAGTTCCCCCCTCTCTGATTGAAGAACTTAAAAACTGGCCCGGCGCCGGAAAGGCAATTGAAGATTATGAAAATGTTTTTAAAAATAGCGGCAGGCTCGCCATGTCAGAAAAATATTTTTTAACCGGCGTCAAAGAGCCGAAGAAGCGCCCGCCTGCAGGTTTTAAAGGCATTGCGGATTATCAGGGCTGGGCGCTGAAAATGTATTTGTACTGGACCGGGAGAAAACTTGAAGAACATTCACAAAGGGCGCAGAGGATAAAAAACATCTTTATGAAATGCAATGAGACCTACAGGAATAAAAAACGGCTGAGGGGAATTCTTGATTTCAGCGACCTGGAATATCTTGCGTACAAATTGCTTCTGGAAAATCCCGAGTGGGCCAATATCCTCTATGCATTTGATAAAAAAACAGACCATATCCTTGTTGACGAATTTCAGGACACAAACAATTTTCAATGGGCCATAATTGACAGCCTTACGGAGGAATGGCGCTCGGGTCTCGGCGCAAAAAGGGAAGCGGGCACAAAGCCGACAATATTTCTTGTAGGCGACGGGAAGCAGTCCATATATCTTTTCAGGGGCGCAAATGTTGAGCTTTTCAGCCGGGCCAAAGAAAAGCTGAATGCATGGCTCGGCAAAGAGTTTTATTATGAAGAGGTAAAGGAAAACTTCAGAAGCCTTCCTGCAATAATAAATTTCACAAATCATGTCTTTCTAAAGTTAATGGATGCGCGGGAAGACAGCCCCTTTTGGAAAACAGGTTACAGCCCGCTGACTTTTGCCCGTTCCGCAGAGGGATTGGAGCCGTCTCAGAGCGGAAAGGTAGATCTCTTGCTGCTTGACGACAAAGAGGAGCCGATATTGCAGACTAAAAAAAGCGAGGCTGAGCTCATTGCCAAAAAAATACAGTGTCTGATAAACAGCCATGTGATTTTTGACAGAAAGACAAAGGCTAAGAGAATATGCAAATACATGGACATTGCCGTCCTTTTAAGAAAAAGAACGCATTTAAAAAAATACGAGGAGGCGCTCAGGCATTACGGCATTCCATTTGTCGCTGTAAAGGGCATTGGATTTTATCAGGAGCCTGAAACGGCGATGTTGAGGGCGCTCGTTTATTTTCTTTCAAATCCAAAGGATGATTACAGCCTTTATGTCCTTTTAAAGAGTCCTCTTTTTCTGCTTGATGAAACTGTAATTATAAAGGCGATGCGCGCAGAAGGAGACTGCCTGTTTTCAAAATTAATAACTGCGGATGAGACAAAAGGTACCGGGGCATTTTTGCAGGAACTGCTTTCACAACTGCCGCGCCTGCCGGTTGCTGAATTAATAGAAACAGCGCTTTCCAGGACAGGGGCCTGGAAATATTTTCATGAACCTCAGCGAAGGGCAAATATTAAAAAGTTCATATGGATGATAGAGGAGCTGGAGGCAGACGGCAGATCCCTGATTAAACTGCGCGATTTCCTTCAGCACACATATGACAAGGACGATGAGCCCAAGGCAAACGTCAATACAGAAGGCATGGATGCAGTGAAGATAATGACCATCCATGCATCTAAAGGGCTTGAATTTCCTGTAGTCTTTGTCCCGGGCCTTGAAGAAGAGTTCAAATTAAAGACAGCCGAGAGTCTTGTGTATGAAAAAGGCGGACGGCTTTTTTTCAGATACGAGCCTGAATCAGCAATCAGAAAACAGGATGCTGATTTTACGGAACATCTTGAAAAAGAGCTTGAAGAGCAAAAGAGGCTCTTCTATGTTGCCGTTACAAGGGCTGAAGATGCCCTCTTTCTTACGGGACGCTGGAATGAGACAGGCAGCCGTAGTTTTCTCATGTTTCTTAAACAGGGACTTGGGCTCAACAGGGACAAGGACAGTTATCAAATGCATACGCAGATTGAGGGGCTTTCAATACTGTCAGAGAAAGATGTTGAAACCTTATACAGGAAAGCTCCTGTTACGGGAATTAAAGGCGCATACAGTAAAAAATATCATTTGCCATCTCCGGAGACCCGTTTCCTGCCGCCTTCTTCTGAATGGCGGACTGTTTCCAAAGATGTAAAAATAAAACGCCGTCACGGCAAGGACTGGCTGACATTAGGCAATCTAATTCACAGGCTCATTGAAGGGGTCTCAAAGGGGTTGTTTACAGAAAGTGAAATCAGGCGCATAGCAAAGCAATTGCTCATGCCTGATGTAATTTTAAAAGAACATCAGGAAAACCTGCTCTCAATTATTGAAGGGGACATGGCCCTCCTTAAGCAAAAGGGCATATGGCAAGAAGTCATCATGCCTCAGAAAAATTCCTTTGCAGAGCTTCCTTTTGTTTTTGAAGTTTCTCCAAACTATATCTACTCCGGAAGGATAGACAGAATCATAGTTAAGAACGGCTGTTACAATGTTTATGATTACAAGACATTCCCTGTGAAAGAAAACGAGATTGATTATCTGCTCAAAGAATATTCCTTCCAGCTCGGCATCTATAAAAAAGCAGTTGAAAATATATTTAACGCAGAAAAAGTAAAGGCTTTTATTGTCTTTACGCATATAGGAGAGGTGAGAGAGGTATTATGAGACGCCCGCTTGGACAGCATTTTCTTTTTGACCCGCGGATACTGAAGAAAATCGTTGATTGCGCCGGCATAACGCCTAAGGACACGGTCGTTGAGATTGGTCCGGGCAAAGGCACGGGATGTTCAAAGTCGTGGCAAACATCCCCTATTACGCCACTACGCCGATTTTATTCAGGCTGCTTGAATTCAAAAAAAAGATTTTAAGCATGACATTGCTCCTGCAAAAGGAAGTGGCACGGAGGATTATTGCATCCCCCGGCGGAAAGGATTACGGCGTTCTTTCCATTACAACCCAGCTTTACACAAAACCGAAATTAAAATTTTTAGTATCACGCGGCTCTTTCACCCCTCCGCCAAAGGTGGATTCGGCGGTTGTGCATTTTGAGGTTTCTAACTGTCCCCTTTTCAAGATATGTGACGAAATGTTTTTTCTGAAGGTGGTAAGAACGGCATTCAGCCAGCGGAGAAAGACTATCACAAACAGCCTTAAATCATTTGACGGAATAAAAGAAGCCGTAGTTCAAGCGAATATTGACCCCAAATCAAGGCCTGAGGTTTTAAGCATAGAAGATTTTGTCAGGCTTTCAGACACACTAATCCAAATGTAGCCGCAAACTTCAGTTTGCGTATATGGGCTTAATCGCAGGCTAAAGCCTTCGGCTACCCATGCCGGCGCCGAGGACAGCAAATAAAATCTTTCCGCTTATATTGCCGAGTTCGTTATTCATAAGGCTTATTATCATAAAACTTAAAAGTGCGCCGCCAATGAGAATCACAGAAAAATTATACTCCATATCAGAACTGCTTTGTAGAATTTTTTTAACAAGATACACAGCATATATCAGAATAAAGCAGGCAAATGCCGCAAGCCCTAAAAACCCGCTTTGCACGGCAATTTCAATGAACATATTGTGCGGCGGAAAATAGACGTCTTTGTATTCGGTGATTAATTTATACACATAAGGTTCGTTTGCCTGCCAATGATTTAGGAATTTCTCCTGCTGAACCAGTTTCTGAAATTTTTTCATGCCCCAGCCGTAACCAAGCAAAGGCTTGTCTTTTATTACGTCAACTGCCGCCTTCCAGAATGGGAGCCTGTTGGAAAAACTGCCTTCGCTTCCAAGTTCAGCCTGAATATTTGAGAGTTTCCCGAGTTTATCCCTATATTCGCTTACAGCAGGGTTATCCTTCACGCTGTAAAGCAAAGACCCTGAGATGACAAGAAATAAACATATAAATCCTGCCATATAAAGCCTGTATTTTTTAGGTCTTGCAAATAAGGCCCAAAGCAAAAGCACAGAGCAGGTCCCGAGAAGCACTGCAAAACTTCTGTAAACAGATATAATTGCAATTTCTGTAACTGCAAGGGCGCTCAGGGACAGATTAAGCCATTTATTTTTTAAAATAAGCAGCAGGCCCAAAATAACCGGAAAAATAATTACGCCTCTTTGCCAGTAACCTGTGTCAAGCCAGTAATATTGTTCTCTATGCGTTTTATCCCAAAAATAACGCAGTCCATACTGCGAAGATTCCAAAAGTGTGAGCAAGGTATAAACTGCAAAGGCAATAACCAGAGACGTGAGCAATCCTTTGATTTTTTCAAGGCTCTTGAATTCAGTTGCAGTAATTAAAAAAAGAATAACGGGGACAAGAAGTTCTCCTTTAAACCGGTTTAAATCTTCAACGGGGGTCATGCCGAAGGCTGAGGCAATAAGTGCTATCAGCATAAATATTAAAAGGGAAACAGTTGCCGGATTTATGGGAATAAAAGATTCTTCCCCCTTAGCCCTGAGCATCACCCAGCACAAAAACGCAGTCCAGAAGGCAGTTTCACGCAGTGTGGTTACATGGGGAGATATGAGGGCAAAAAGATATATGAATAAAGATATGTGGAGAATTTTCTCTAAAATCGGTTCAAAAGTATTTAAGTTTTCTTTTTGCATAGTTTCATTCATGTGTATATTTCTGTCATTGACCCGAAAATACCCTTAAAATTGTCATTCCCGCAGAGCCTGCCCCGTACTTGATACGGGGTCTTAAGCGGGAATCCAGTTCCTTGTAAAAAACCTCTGGATACCTGCCTTCGCAGGTATGACATTAATTGAGGAACCTTTTCACCGCCTCAACTATCTCCGCAGCACTGACAGACGTTATACACAACCTGTCGCCCCTTTTGCAGGAATAGGGGGCGCTAAAGGCATGCGAACATGGAATGCACGGCAGGTCTTTCTTGATTATTATGCAATTACTGCCTGTCGGCCTTTGGTCATCCATGTCAGAGGGCCCTGCAATGTCAATTACCGGAACAGAGAGCGCATCCGCCATGTATGCAATCCCCGTATCAACACCGATAAAAAGCAATAATCTCTCAATAAGCGCAGGAAGCTCAGACAAATTTAACAAGCCTGTCGTATCAAGGATGCGGTCTTTTTTTGTAACTGAATCTATTACCTTTTGAGCTGTATTTTTATCCTGATTAGAGCCGATAAGCACAATATAAATATCAAAATCATTTAAAAGTGCATTTATTGTTCCAGCGATTTTTTCTGCCCCTAATTCCTTCAATTTGTTCCCGCTGCTTACCGCAATGCCGATAAGGGGATTATTGGTTTGTCCGCTGGATAAACATACATTGTCATTCCTGCGGAGGCAGGAATCCAGTTCATCTGTTTTCTGGATTCCCGTTTTCACGGGAATGACCTTAATAATATGCTTGTCCTCTTGTAAGATTTGCTGTACTTTTTTATCCGCGCCTGCTGATTTATAAACCTCTTTTGATAAATTACTGTTTCCAATCCCGATTCTTCTCAGCATCTGAATATATGTATCCATTACCAGCCTTCCCCTCACATGCCTTTCAATTGAAGTAAAAAACACTGATGCAAGTTTAAAGGTAAGTCCTGAGAAGTCAGGCATTATGGAAAGCCTGACAGGAACCAATCCCCAGAGTGCTGCAATTGCAAACGGCACATTAGGATTAAGGCAGACAACAATGTCATATTTCCCCTTACACATAAAATTTGCTAATTTCAGTTTCCCTGTGAATCCCGCATAACCAGCCGGCTTCATTATGATTATTTCACTCACATAAGGGTTGAATTTTAAAAGCTCCTGCGCCGCAGGATTTGCCATAACAGTTAACTGAGCCTCAGGGTATTTTTTCTTGATTCCCCTGAACACAGGGGTTGAACAGATTAAATCGCCTATCTTCGCCGTCTGGATTACAAGAATCCTTGCAATATTTTCCTTGTTTTTCAGGGCAATAAATAAATATAATAAAGGTGAAAAAATATAAGTCAGAATTACATATATCACAGTTTCAATACCTCGGCAAAGTTATTTTCCACTGTGCTGACATACTTCTCAATTGAGAAATTCTCAATTACTCTCTTTCTGCCGGCCTCACCCAGAGATTTCCTTAAAGGAGGCTCTAATACAAGTTTTGCAATATGGCTTGAGAGCGTATTTACGTCGCCGGTGTTATATAAAAACCCTGTCCTGCCCTCTTCAATAAGCTCAAGAGGCCCTGCAATCCTTGATGCGATGACAGGTTTTCCCATAAGCATTGCTTCAAGAACTACCCTCGGGAATCCTTCCCTTTCAGAGGGCAGGATAAATATGTCCATTGCATTAATATAAGAGATGGCCTCAGACTTAAAGCCTGCAAGCATGACATAGTCATTCAGCTTGTTTTTCTCTATCTCTTTCTGCAGCAGTTCCCTCTCAGACCCTCCACCTAAAATGACACACTTTATTTTATTAAAAAATCCCCCCACCCCCCCTTTGTCAAAGGGGGGCAAGGGGGGATTTTTTTTGTCCTGGATTCTGACTTCTGGATTCTGACTTCTGAAAGTCGCCATTGCCTTTATCAAATCAGCGAAACGCTTCCTCTTTACAAGCGAGCCTGCTGAACCAATTAAAAGTTCATTACCTTTCAGTCCGAGCTCCTGCCTTATTTCATCAGGCGGTATGGCAGGAATTATCCCGGCATCTATCCCGTTATAGACGGTGCTGCACTTTAAAGGCTCAATCCCCTGTCTTAAAAAACTCTCCCTGACACCTTCTGAAACACATATCATTTTGGTAAGCCATTTATTTACTGCCTTGACCTCAAAAAAATTAAGCTCAGTTTCAATTCTGCTGTGAAGCAGTGATTTGATGCCGGTCATTCTTGCTGCAATAATGCCCTCAAGATTGCTGGACGGCTGGTTGTTCATGTAAAGAAGGTCAATGTTCAAATCCTTGAGAAGTCTTGCAATACGTGCGGCATTTCCCTCTGTTCTGAAAAAATATTCTATAAAAAAGATATATAGCTTTCTCAGCCGTTCGCTGAAAAATAATAAGGCCCTTCCGGTCTCTTTTAATATCTTTGATGACACAGACTGGCGTGAATATTTTATTAAGAGAAATTTTACGCCTACCTTCTCAATCTCGGTCTTTATATCGGATTCGCCGGGTTTGCTATAATTATGATAAAACAGGGCAGTGAATTTATATTTATCCTTGTCTGTCCTTCGCAGAAGCTCAAGCAGACTGTTGGTGCCGCCGCCCCATTCTTTGCCTGTATCAAGGATAAGGATATTTTTCATCCGGCTCATCCTGTAACTTTTTTGAATACCTCAAGTATCTTCAGGCTGTTTTTTCTGTTATCAAACATCTCCTCAGCCCTTTGCCTTGATTTAGCCGCCATTATTTTGCGAAGATTATCGTCAGCAAGCATCTCAGAAAGACGCCCTGCAAGCTCCCTGTAATTGCCCTGTGGGTAAATCCTTCCGGCATCTCCCGCAAGCTCAGGCATCCCGCCGCTTTGCGTAACCACAACAGGAAGCCCTGACGCCATGGCCTCAACAACCGCAAACGGAAACTGGTCTTCCCAAGTAATAGTCGTCATGATCGGCATTACGAAAATATCAGCAAGCCTGTAATATCTGTTTAATTCCGTATTCTCTATGAAGTCAAGAAATATAATGCTGT
>JACQZD010000163.1 GCA_016207865.1 Nitrospirota bacterium | reverse complement strand
TATCACCGGTATCTTGTCACCGGGAAAGCTGTACTTGTTAAGCAGGTCCCTTATCTCTACTTCTACCAATTCTATAAGCTCAGGGTCGTCTACCATGTCTACTTTGTTCATATATACAACTATGTAAGGCACGCCGACCTGACGGGCCAGCAGTATGTGCTCCCTGGTCTGAGGCATGGGCCCGTCTGCCGCTGACACCACAAGTATGGCGCCGTCCATCTGCGCCGCTCCTGTTATCATGTTCTTTATGTAATCTGCATGTCCCGGGCAGTCCACATGCGCGTAATGCCTTGCGTCTGTTTCGTATTCCACATGCGCCGTGGCTATGGTTATGCCCCTGGCCTTTTCTTCAGGCGCATTGTCTATTGAGTCATAGGCCCTGAATGTGGCCTTGCCGAATATCGCCAGATATTTAGTTATCGCCGCAGTCAGCGTGGTCTTGCCGTGGTCTACATGACCGATGGTTCCTACGTTTACATGCGGCTTTACCCTTTCAAATTTTGCCTTTGCCATATGCCCTCCTTTTAAATACAGTTAAAAGTGTAAAGTTAAAAGTTAAAAATTATAAAAAATATTCCAAAACTCTTAACTCTCATCTGTCTTTATTTCCTTAACTCATAACTGTCAACAGTTAACTGTTAACTGTCTTTCTATTCTCCCTTAACCTTTGCTATTATTTCTTCAGAAATTCCGCGCGGAATTTCATCATAATGAGAAAATTGCAGTGTATATGTCGCACGACCCTGCGTCCTGGACCTCAGGTCTGTGGCATAATTAAACATTGACGCCAGCGGCACCTGTGCGGCAATTATCTGAGTCGTACCCCTCTGCCCTATGGTTTGAATCTTGCCCCTTCTGGAATTCAAATCGCCGATAACATCGCCCATATATTCCTGGGGCGTAACAACTTCAATATTCATAATCGGCTCCAGGAGCACCGGATGGGCTCTTTTGGCGGCTTCTTTAAACGCCATGGAGCCGGCTATCTTAAAAGCCATTTCAGAGGAATCAACATCATGGTATGAGCCGTCAGTCAGCGTAACCTTTACATCAACCACCGGATAGCCCGCAAGCACGCCGGTTTCAAGCGCCTCTTTAATGCCTTTTTCAACCGGAGCTATGTATTCCCTCGGCACCGAGCCTCCTACTACCTTATTTACAAACTCAAAACCCTTGCCCGGCTCCTGGGGTTCAAGTTCAATATAAACATGTCCGTACTGTCCCCTGCCGCCGGTCTGCCTGATATATTTCCCCTCGGCCTCAGCCTTTTTCTTTACCGTCTCCCTGTAAGCAACCTGCGGCTTGCCTACGTTTGCGCCGACTTTAAATTCGCGCATAAGCCGGTCCACGATTATTTCAAGATGCAGTTCGCCCATGCCTGATATGATGGTCTGGCCTGTCTCTTCATCAAAGTTAACCTTGAAAGACGGGTCTTCCTGCGTAAGCTTTCCTAATGAGACAGAAAGCTTTTCCTGGTCCGCCTTTGTCTTTGGTTCAATTGCAACAGAGATGACAGGCACCGGGAATTCTATTGATTCAAGTATGATAGGATGGTCTTCATTGCAAAGGGTGTCGCCTGTGAGGGTGTTTTTTAATCCGACCGCCGCAACAATATCCCCTGCTGAAACTTCTTTAATGTCTTCCCTCTTATTGGCATGCATTTTAAGGAGCCGGCCAATGCGCTCCCTGCTGTCCTTTGTTGAGTTATAAATATATGAGCCCGTGTTCATTACTCCCGAGTAAACCCTGAGGAATGAAAGCTGTCCCACATAAGGGTCTGTCATTATCTTAAAGACAAGCGCTGAAAAAGGCTCGCTGTCAGAGACCTTTCTTTGTACTTCCTTGCCTGAATGCGGCTCTATGCCTGTCATGGGCGGGACGTCCAGGGGGCACGGCAGAAAATCAACAATGGTATCAAGAAGCTGCTGCACTCCCTTGTTCTTAAAGGCCGAGCCGCAGACAACAGGATTAATCCTCAGATCTACGGTTCCTTTTCTTAACGCCGCCTTAATCTCTCCGGCTTCCACTTCTTTCCCCGCAATATATTTATCCATTAGCGTCTCGTCAAAATCAGCAAGCGCCTCAATCATTTTTTCCCTCTGTTCAAGCGCCTGCGGAAGAAGCTCCTGCGGAATATCCGCCTCTGTGTATTTAGCCCCGACGGTTTCATCTTCAAAAAAATATGCCTTCATGGTCACAAGGTCAATAAGCCCTTTGAATGCGTCTTCCTTGCCGATAGGTATCTGCACGATAACAGGCGACGCCCCGAGCCGCTCAATCATGGAGTTGACGCTCATAAAAAAATCCGCGCCGACCTTATCCATCTTATTCATGAATGCAATTCTGGGGACCTTGTATTTTTCCGCCTGTCTCCATACGGTCTCAGACTGGGGTTCAACGCCGGCAACCGCATCAAAGACTGCAACCGCGCCGTCAAGCACTCTCAGCGACCGCTCAACCTCAACAGTGAAATCCACATGACCGGGCGTATCAATAATATTAATCCTGTGGTCTTTCCAGAAACATGTCGTTGCGGCAGAGGTAATGGTAATGCCCCTTTCCTGCTCCTGAGGCATCCAGTCCATAACAGCAGTCCCTTCGTGAACTTCCCCCATTTTATAGGTAACTCCCGTGTAGTAAAGAATACGCTCCGTAGTCGTAGTTTTCCCTGCATCTATGTGCGCCATGATACCGATATTTCTTGTCTGTCTTAAAGAATTGCTTTCCAATGTATTCCCCTGTTTTTACCATCTATAGTGGGCAAAAGCCTTGTTAGCCTCCGCCATCTTATGGGTGTCTTCCCTCTTTTTAATAGATAATCCCTTATTATTGGCTGCATCCGTAAGCTCGGCGGCCAGTTTTCCTGCCATTGTCTTTTCCGGTCTCTGACGCGAATAATCTATAATCCATCTGAACGCAAGCGCTATTTTTCTCTGAGGCCTCACATCCACGGGCACCTGATACGTAGCTCCGCCGACACGCCTCGGTTTAACTTCAATAGCCGGTTTCACATTGTCAATAGCGGTTTTAAAAACCTTGAGAGGATCGCTTCCGGAATTTGACTTGATAATTTCAAGCGCGTCATAACAAACGCCCTCTGCCACTGATTTTTTTCCGTCGCTCATCAGCGTATTGACAAACTTGCTTATAAGTTTGTTGTTATATTTTGAATCCGGTAATATTTCTCTTTTGTCAATGACTCTTCTTCTTGGCATCGTTTGGTTTCCTTAAAATTATTTAGGCCTCTTGGCGCCGTATTTTGATCTGCCCCGCCTGCGGTCGGCAACACCAAGGGTATCGAGGGTGCCTCTTACAATGTGGTATCTGACTCCGGGAAGGTCCTTGACCCTCCCCCCTCTTATAAGGACAATTGAATGTTCCTGGAGGTTATGACCAACGCCGGGGATATATGCGGTGACTTCCATCCCGTTCGTAAGCCGTATTCTTGCGACCTTCCTTAATGCAGAGTTGGGTTTCTTGGGAGTTGTCGTATAAACTCTGGTGCATACTCCCCTCTTCTGAGGACAAAGCATCAGCGCAGGACTCTTGGTCCGGTTTACAACCTGTTGTCTCCCCTGTTTTACAAGCTGCGCTATCGTCGGCAATGGTCCTCCGTTTAATATCAGAAAGCTTTACAATATCAAAAAGCTTTACAGCGATTTTATTTTCCTTAACAGATGTTTTTATGACTAAACTCCTATTTAGTTTATTTAGCCTTAATACTCTATCATGAGGAAAACTTTACAATTTTATCAGGTAAAAACTTTTTTGTCAATAGGCATTTTAACTGCGGTCAGAAAATGCGGTATTGCTAAAAGCGTCTCATAACTATAACACAAATCACCCGGTTTTTTCTTTCCTCCCGTACGGGCTTAATTCCCTTAGCTCTTTTATAATCGCAGGCATTTTTTTAAGGACCAAATCAATTTCTTCGCTTGTGTTGTATCTGCTCAGGGAAAATCTTATGGAGCCGTGAATTGCCGTGAAAGGAACTCCCATGGCCCTCAGCACATGGGACGGCTCAAGAGCGCCTGACGTGCATGCGGAGCCTGATGATGCGCAGATGTTGTCTTCATTAAGCCGTAATAAAATCGCCTCACCTTCAACATATTCAAAACTTATGTTCGTGGTGTTTGGCAGCCTGTTTTCTACGCCGCCGTTAATTCTTGCATTCGGGCATGATTTTAAAAGTCCCTGTTCAAGCCTGTCCCTTAATTCCTTTATTGTTGTGTGTTCCTCGTGCATATGTTTTTTTGCAAGCAGACAGGCCTTGCCTAATCCAATCATGGATGCGACATTTTCAGTGCCGGCCCTCCGGCCCTTTTCCTGATGACCGCCGATTATATAGGGAGAAAACCTTGTCCCCTTTCTGACATAAAGCGCGCCTATCCCCTTCGGCGCATGGAGTTTATGCCCTGAAATAGAAAGCATGTCAACGGGAAGGCTTCTCACATCAACCGGCAGCTTACCTACAACCTGCACAGCATCGGTATGAAGAAGCACACCCCTGTATTTTACAATCTCCGCAATTTCCTTCATAGGGAAAATCATGCCGGTTTCGTTATTGGCAAACATTATTGACACAACGGTGTTCAACCTTTGTAGTTATGATGTGTTTCTTCTGCGGATTTGTTTCAATAGCGCTCATGAGGGCCGTGTTGTCGCTCTCAGTGCCGCAGCTTGTAAAAATTATTTCTTCAGGCTCGGCGTTGATTAACTGCGCAACTTCCTGCCGCGCCTCCTCAATCTTCCTGTGAACCTGTCCGCCGAAGGTGTGCATGCTTGAGGGATTGCCGTAAAGCGTCCTGTAATACGGAAGCATCGCCTCAATAACTTCATCCGCAACTCTCGTCGTTGCATTGTTGTCTAAATAAATTTCTTTCATTTTAAAAACCTCTGCGTGTTATTCTGAGTCCCGACACATCGGGACGAAGAATTACCAGTTACAAGATTGCTTCTGCCCCGATAAATCGGGACCTCTCAATGACATTTCATCCAGCCTCTACCGTCAATTCTTTACTTACAAGCTCCCTCAGCTTTTTCTCACTGTCTTTAACGGTAACATCAGCCATGACGCACTCCGTGCACATGGCCCTAAGAGATACCGTGACTCTATTCCCTTCAACGTCCACCAATTCCACATCGCCCCCGTGCGTCTGAAGCAGGGGTCTGATTTCCTTTTCAATGACATCTTGTATCATAGCAATTTTCTGGATGTTTGTGAGTTTAGATTTGGCGGGAATAATTTTCTCCGCAGTCTTTCCGGTCCATACCTGCCGGAGAATTTCTTCAATCTTCGGGACGCATTTTCCGCATCCGCCTCCTGCCTTTGTAAAGTTTGTGACATCTTCAGCCGTCTTTAAATTGTTTTCTATAATTGCACGCCTGATTTTTTCATCCGCAACGCCGAAACATTCACAGACCAGTTCACCTTCTTCAGCCTTAGGTAATTTCTCCCCTTTATAATCGGCAGCGGCCGCCTCAAGCGCCTCGCGCCCCATCACAGAGCAGTGCATCTTTTCACGCGGCAGGCCGCCGAGATATTCGGCAATGTCCTGATTTGTGACCTTCAACGCCTCATCTACGGTTTTGCCTTTTATCAATTCCGTAAGCGCCGTGGAAGATGCAATGGCGCTTGCGCACCCGAAGGTCTGAAACTTCGCG
>JACQZD010000022.1 GCA_016207865.1 Nitrospirota bacterium | reverse complement strand
TGGTGATGCCTTTTTTCATCTCACTTAATATTTTGTCAGATCCGGATTCTATACCATAACCGATTTCTATACAGCCGCTGTCTTTCATATGAAACAAAAGGTCTTCATCCACTAAATTTATTTGCGTCTGGCACCACCAGAATATCTTAATTCCATTTTTTTTAATCAGGCTGCAAAAATCTTTTATCTTCTTCTTGGAACCGATAAATACTTCATCAAAAAAACGGAAATATTGCACATTATATTTATTTTGCAAGTATTTAATTTCTTCAATGATGTTTTCAGGGGACCTCGTTCTTATCTTTCTTCCGGAAACCGGATTGCAAAAAATACATTGAAAGGGACAGCCCCTGCTTGCAAACATTATTGCGCTGTATCTCCCAGGAGTGCCCATAGGGAAAGCTTTTCTTAATGTTGAAAATTTAAATTGATCTCTTTCAGGAAAAGGTATTTTGTCTAAGTTGTCAATTTTATCTCTTAAGCCGGTGAATACAATATGCTTATCGTGGATAAATTTTATGCCCTTGACATTTGATAACGATTCTTGATTTTTTATCACTTTAATTATATCTATTACGGTCTCTTCACCTTCAAATAAAACGACGCAATCAACAGAGCTTTTATTTAATATTATATCCGGAATTGTAGTGCATAGGTTGCCGCCTGCTATTTGGAAAATATTTTTATGATATAAGCGAATTGTTTTGGATAAGTTAATCAATACATCTAATTTTAAAAAAACACCCCCAAACATAATAACGTCAAAATCTTTTATTTGAAACCGTTTGTTTAATACGTCCCACGCGTCAAACAATTCCGGATGCAAAATTTGTTCATTATGCAAATCTATACATTCAATATCAACACCATCACATTTTTTTAGTACTGAAGTTATATATGCTACGCCGAACGGCAAAAACAGGCCTGCATATCCAACTCTGGAACCGGAATTCTGTATGTTAATAATTAATATTTTCATTAAAGTGAACCGGTTATGAATTATAACAAAACTCGCTTAATTACTTCATTCTCTAAAGGGAATCTAATGTGAGGAATTTCTTTATCATATTTGCTCGCTTAACCATGTGGTAAGTCGAAGCGACCCTTCGGTCGATACGACTAAACTCTGACCCGCTTCGGGACCACGGGGCATGCACTCGCTATTCATTTACATCCCCACTCTGTGCAGTTTCATGATGTTGGTTTTTGCGCCTTGCGTGAAAGGAGATGTGGCTATTATTGCAATCGCATCCCCTTTTTTCACGAGGCCTTTCTGAATGAGGGCTTTTTCCGATTCGGATATCATTTCATCGGTGTTGTCAGGGAATTTCATGATATGAGGCGTAATCCCCCAGTACAGATTCATTCTCCTTCGGACTTCATCCCTGACGGTAAAACCTATAATCGGCACCCGCGGCCTGAACTTTGATGCGATAAGCGCTGTAAACCCTGTCCGGCTGAAGGCCACTATTGCCTTTGCCTTTATATCCATTGCTGATGTGCAGGCCGCCTCGGCAATGGCGTGGGCCAAGGTTTTTCCGCCGATGGGATTATGGAGGAGGGCTTTGTGTGTATGTGTTTCCGTGAAACTTATAATTTTGTCCATCATTTTTATAACTTCAACAGGGTAGCTGCCGACTGCCGTTTCTGCCGAAAGCATTAACGCGTCTGCCCCGTCCAGCACGCCGTTTGCGACATCCGTGGCCTCGGCCCTTGTGGGCTGAAGGTGTTCTGTCATGGATTCAAGCATCTGTGTGGCAATAATTACAGGTTTCAGCGCGGAATTGCACATCTCTATCAGACGCTTTTGAATTAAAGGCACTTCTTCAGCCGGGACTTCCACTCCGAGGTCTCCCCTTGCAATCATAAGTCCGTCTGAGACCTCTATAATCTCCGCAATATTTTCAAGGGCCTGCCTTGTTTCAAGTTTTGCGATTACAGGGATGTCTGATTTTTGTTTTTTCAGATAGTTTTTGGCTTTCAGGACATCATTTCTTGAACACACAAAAGAAAGCGCTGCATAATCAACGCCAAGTTTTATCCCGAAAGCAAGGTCCTCCATGTCTTTTTTTGTGAATGAAGATGCAGAGATCCTGATATCGGGGAGATTGACGCCCTTTTTCTCTTTTAATATCCCCCCCTCAATAACCTCTGTCGTCAGCCGGTCTTTATTTTTCCCCATAACTTTCAACTGAATCAGCCCGTCATCTATTAAAATTTTACTGCCGATATTTAAGTCCTGGATAAGATGGGGATACCGTATCTGAATCAGCCTATCATCACCGGATATATTTTTTGTTGTGAGGGACAAGGCTGAACCCTTTTCAATCCTGACATAGCCGTTTTTAATAAGGCCTACTCTTATTTTCAGTCCTTTTAAGTCCTGAAGTATGGCGACAGGCTTTTCATGATTATGTGCGCCGGACCTTATCATGGCCGCGGCTTTTTTATGAGTTTCATAAGTCCCGTGCGAAAAATTAAGCCTTGCAACATCCATCCCGGCTTTTATCATCTGATAAATAACTTTTTCCTGACCGCAGGCCGGCCCTATTGTGCAGACTATCTTTGCTTTCCGCATGGCGTTTTTCCCTTTCTTAGGTGTCAATGTCACATCTTATCACAAACTGCAAAGAAATTTTTGTTTGACATCAAAAACCTGTTAATGTAGTATATTTGCTTACAAAAACCATGAAACTTTTCCCTAAAGAAATAGACTTTTTTGAGATATTTGACCGGGCGTCCTTAAACCTCACAAAGGCGGCAAACCTTCTCGTCGTCCTCATGGAAAAATTTGACAATATTGATGCGCGGGTCAAGGAAATACATGAAACCGAGCAGGAAGGCGATATACTTACCCATGACATAATGAAAAAACTTAACAAGACCTTCCTCACCCCGATAGACCGGGAAGACCTGTATGCCCTTGCGTCAAGGCTTGATGATGTGCTGGACTTAATCTGGGGCGCCGCCGACAGACTTTCAGTGTTTAAACTGAAGGAGTCCACGAAAGAGGCGATTTCCATGTCAAAAGATCTCCTGACAACCGTGGAGGTTATGCATAAGGCAATGAAGATGCTCAAGGAAAAAAATTACTCCCATGTGCAGGAATACTGCATTGAGATAAACAGGCTGGAAAACAGGGTGGACCGGGATTTCAGGGATGCGTTAGGGAAACTGTTTGATGAGATTAAAGACCCCATTCTTATCATTAAATGGAAAGAGATATATGAGCACCTTGAAAACGCCTCGGACAAATGCGAGGATGTCGCCAATGTTATGGAAGCCATAGTCCTTAAATATGCATGATACTTTTTTTCTTCTTATCTGTGTAATAGTTCTTGCCACAATCTTTGACTTCATAAACGGTTTCCACGATACAGCAAATGCAATAGCGACGTCGGTATCAACAAGGGTTTTGTCGCCAAAGACCGCTGTGCTGATGGCGGCCTTCTTAAACATGGCAGGAGCCTTAGCAGGGACCGCTGTTGCAAAGACAGTGGGGGCAGGCATCATAGAGCCTTCATGCGTTACCCAGATAACTGTTATTTCAGCGCTTTTGTCTGCCATAATTTGGGATTTGATTACCTGGTACTTCGGCCTTCCCACATCTTCAAGTCATGCCATACTCTCAAGCTTAGTCGGCGCCGCTATTGCGACAAGCGGCGCTCAGGTCATTATCCATAAAGGGGTGAATAAAGTATTGCTGGGATTGATGCTTTCTCCACTGGTAGGATTTCTACTCGGATTGCTGCTGATGATGCTGCTTATGTGGGTGTTCGGCAGGTTTCCGGTTACGCGTGTGAATAAGCTTTTCAACAAACTCCAGATAGGGTCTGCAGCTTTCATGGCTTTCAGCCATGGCAATAATGACGCCCAAAAGACAATGGGCATTATAACTATGGCGCTGGTAAGCTACTATAATCTCCCTGATTTTCATGTCCCTCAATGGGTAATTGTCCTTTGCGCATCTGCGATGGCTCTCGGCACGGCTTTAGGCGGATGGAGGATTATCAAGACATTAGGCGTACGCCTGGTACACCTTAGGCCGATTCACGGATTTGCCGCAGAGGCATCTGCTGCGACTGTTATTGAAATTGCATCAAAAATAGGGCTCCCGCTTTCAACTACCCACGTTATTTCATCAACTATCATGGGGGTCGGCGCATCAAAGAGATTATCAGCAGTAAGATGGGGAATTGGCGGCAATATTATAATTGCATGGATACTGACGATTCCGGCATGTGCCGTGCTTGCATGGGTTATCTGCAAGGTAATAACACTGTTTGTATAAATTAACAGGCTGTTGAAGAAGTCTATTCCAACGTAGAAGTTTGTCATACCCGCGAAAGCGGGTATCCAGACGCCGTCCTCGCGGAAGCGGGGAACTAAAGTTTTTTAACGGGCTGTTAACATCTGATACTTTGATACCCTGACACTGTCACATTGTGACACTTTGATGCCTTGATGATATTCTAAATTATAAGCAGATTTTATGTATTTATAAAAAACTATTGTAAAAATAAATATCTTAGGGTAAAATATAATGTAAAACAAGGCAACATGTAACACAACATAAATTTCAGGATTATTTTATGGCTTACAATCAGAAAAAAGAAGACATGTTACACAATGCTTGTGAACAAAATTGCGATATTGATGAACGTAAAGTTGTAGAAGAAGAACTGCGCCAGCATTATGAACTTCAAACAGCGCTTAATACAATTCTCAGCATCTCATTAGAAGACATCTCGCTTAAAGACACGCTTGAACGTGTCATAGAGCAGGTGGTTTCCATTCCATGGCTTTCCCTTGAATCAAGAGGTGCAATTCTCCTTGTAGAAGACGACCCTGGAATGCTGGTGCTGAAGGCCCAGCGGGGACTGCCGACGACATTGCAGGTTAAGTGCGCCAAGGTCCCCTTTGGCGTATGCATGTGCGGCCGAGCGGCGCAGTCAGGCAGGGTGGAATTTGCAAGCTGTGTTGATAACCGTCATGACCATAAATATAACGGCATAATACCGCATGGACACTACTGCGCCCCTATTATTTCTTCAGGCAGGGTAATCGGGGTGGTGAATACATATATAAAAGAGGGGCATTTACGTAACCCGAGAGATGAGGAGTTTCTCACTGCAGTTGCAAATGTGCTTGTCGGGATTATTCAGCGCAAGCGGGCGGAAGAGGAGATTCAGAGGGCCAAGGATGAACTTGAGGTCAGGGTAGAGGAGCGCACCAAAGAATTAAGACAAAGTAATGAGCAGCTTCTGGATGAAATCAGCGAACGAAGGCGCGCTGAGAAAGCGCTCAGAAACAGCGAGGGTGAATACCGGAGGCTTTCACAGGAATTTCATATTCTTCTGGATGCCATTACCGATAACATTATCCTGCTGTCACCTGATATGAAAATAATGTGGGCCAATAAGGCCGCCGCATCTGTTTTTAACATGGCTGCGTCAGAACTGACCGGACAGAACTGCCATAAAATGTGCTGCAATATTTTTGTGCCCTGTGAAAACTGCCCGACGGCAAGGAGTTTTTTATCGGGGAATGAAGAATCAGCTCAGGTGCTGACGCCTGCCGGAAGATTGTATGATATAAGGGTGTTTCCTGTTGTAGATGAGTTCGGGAAGGTAAAAAATGTCATTGAGTTGGCGGCTGACATTACTGAAAAGGTCAATCTGCAGAATCAAGCAACGCGCGCCCGGCACCTTGCATCCCTCGGAGAATTGGCGGCAGGCGTGGCCCATGAAATCAACAACCCGGTAAACAGTATTATCAACTATGCCCAGATAATGGTTGATGAGCTGAGCAAGGAAGGCCGGGATAATGATATTGCCGCCAGGATACTTAAGGAAGGCGACCGCATTGCCGGCATAGTAAGGAGCCTGCTTTCATTTGCGCGGGCCAAGAAAGAGGAAAAGAGCCTCGTTAATTTCTATGAGATAATGTCTGATTTACTGTCCCTCACTGAAATGCAGATGAAGAAAGACAGCATTAATCTGAAGTTGAATATACCGCAGGGTCTTCCGAAAATAATTGCAAACCCCCAGCAGATACTGCAGGTTTTTTTAAATATTATAAGCAATTCGCGCTATGCCCTTAACCTCAAGTACAAAGGGACGCACGAAAATAAAATACTTCAAATAAACTGTGAACCGATTACAAATAACAGACAGCAGTACATAAGGATTGTCATATATGATTACGGCACAGGGATTCCCCGTGCGTTACAGGACAAGATAATGGACCCGTTTTTCTCCACCAAGTCTCAGGGTTTCGGGACAGGACTGGGCCTGAGCATAAGCCACGGCATTATCAGCGACCATCACGGAAAATTTTCAATAGAGAGCAAAGAGGGTGAGTTTACAAAAGTAATAATTGACCTGCCCGGAGAAAAAGAAGGTGAGGAATGAAAACAAAAATTCTGGTTATTGATGATGAAGAAGGCATAAGGTTTACTTTTAGAAGATTTCTTGCCGATGAGGGTTATGAAGTTGCCACTGCCATTAACTATGACGAGGCCTTATCAAAAATTTCAGAAACGGATTTTGACGTAATATTTGCCGATATAATCCTTGAAGGCAGGACCGGCATAGATCTTCTGCGCTCGGTGAGGGAAAGGAATCTGAGCTGTCCGGTAGTCATGATTACCGGTTATCCTAATGTTGAGAGCGCCTCGGACGCCATGCGCTTAGGCGCCTTTGACTATATTACCAAACCGGTACAAAAAGAGACACTCCTGCATGTTGCCGGTATGGCGCTTCAGCACAAGACTGTGACTGATGAAAAAGAGAAATACCGGTCCAACCTTGAGGCTATATTCAGGAGCGTCCATGACGCCATTATTACCGTAGATAAAGAATTAATAGTACTTGAAATGAATGAGATGACAAAAAAGATCTGCAGGCTGTCCCGCGGTGATATAGGGAAGGCCTTCAGCGTTATTTCAAAGGAATGCACCGGAAGGTGCCATGAAATTCTTGTGGATGCAATCAGGAAAAAGCATCAGGTTGAAGAAAGGCGGCTTGAATGCCAGTGTCCGAATTGTCCGAGGCAGGTTGTGGCCATAACCGTATCTCCCCTTATTGACAACAAGGGCATATTTTCAGGAGCTGTAATGGTGGTGAGGGATGAAACACGCCTGGCTCATTTAGAGGAGAATCTGAGGGAGCGCAAGCAGTTTCATAACATAATCGGCAAGAGCGAGCAGATACAGAAGGTGTTTACCCTTATAGAGAACCTGGCGGATGTACAGACGACGATCCTGATTATAGGAGAAAGCGGAACAGGCAAGGAGCTTGTGGCCGAGGCGCTTCATTACACCGGAGTACGCAGCAATAAACCTCTTGTAAAAGTTAATTGTTCCGCATTGTCAGAAGGTCTTCTTGAAAGCGAGCTTTTCGGACATGTAAAAGGCGCATTTACCGGTGCGGTAAAAGACAAAGTCGGCAGGTTTCAGCGGGCTGACGGAGGAACTATTTTTTTAGATGAAATTGGCGATATATCTCAAGGGGTGCAGTTAAGACTGCTCAGGGTGCTTCAGGAAATGGAGTTTGAAGCGGTGGGCGACTCAACCCCGATAAAGGTTGATGTGCGCGTTGTGGCTGCAACTAATCAGGACCTCAGGGAAAAGGTCCGGCTCGGCAAGTTCAGGGAAGACCTTTATTACCGGCTTAAGGTGGTGGAACTTGCACTCCCGTCTCTCAGAGAACGGCTTGAAGATATACCGCTTCTTATTGATTATTTCATTAAAAAATTCAATATGAAGCTGAATAAAAGCATAGAAGGCATCTCTGCAGATGTCCAGAGGATATTTATGGGCTATCCATGGCCCGGCAATGTGCGTGAGCTGGAGCATGCGCTGGAGCACGCCTCTATTATTTGTCATCAGGGCACAATTACAGTTGACGACCTTCCTCCTGAATTGAAGAATGTTAAAGAAGCCAAGGTGCTCCTCAGGGATAAAGAAGGCACGGAGCCTCAGGCAATTCTTCAGGCTCTGGAAAAGACAGCCGGCAATAAAGCCATGGCGGCACGCCTTATGGGTAAAATAAAATTTAAGCAAAATTTTATTTATTTTTCAAATAGTTTGACTTTAATTATATCTTCAGTTTGTAGCCCCTAATATTCAAAGCTCTGCACATTGTCAACAGTAAGAAAAAAATTGACATTCTGGCATAAGTTTTGCTTTTCCATTTAGCATGATGATGAAAAAAGAACATTTAAAACAGACTTACGGTAACGGAAGGTTATGTCCGATAGTTGAAAAGCCTTATGATGAATGTTATTTCGTCAAAATGAAAAGCCAGGATATAGCCATGGCAATGTTTTATTGTTATGAGAACTTTGAAATATGCGGCATCTACAGAAGCGGCGAGTACTGCGCGCACGCCCCGGCTATGGCAACTAAGCTAAAACAGATCAGCAGAAAAATGATAGTGGGATTAATCGCCTTAATATTTTTTGCGACATTAATGACGGGAAATGCCTTTGCAAGCTTATATGGGCAGAGCGTTGACTTCCAGGACCTCGTGGACCAGCGCACCTTTTCCGCAGAAAATTATAACCCGGGCAGTTCAACCGGCGGACTGACCGGACTATGGCCCGGGTTCAGCATTTCATGGGAGATTGAATATGATACAAACGCTTCATTATGGAACTATGAATATACGCTTCAGGGGAGCAAGGCTATTTCGCATTTCATACTGGAAGTCACCAATCCGGCAGAAGCATCAGATTTTACAAATATCCAGGTGCAGATAAATAACGGTGCATGGACTCCTTATACTATTGTAGGCCCTGAGGTTTGGTCTGACCAGAATCCCAGTAATCCGGGACTGCAAACCCCTCTTTACGGCATTAAATTTGATACAGGGGCGAATCTTGTGTCCTACTCTTTCCAGACAGCCAATGACCCTGTTTGGGGGAATTTTTATGCAAAAGACGGCAAAGTAATGGGTGATAATGTATACGTTTATAATGATGCGGTAAGCATTTCAGGATTTAGCAGCGATAATAAGCTTGATTACATAGTGCGCCCTGACGGCGGGAATAATACACCGATAGTTCCCGAGCCGATAAGCTCTATCCTATTCCTCACCGGCGGAGCAGTGCTGACAGTCAGAAATTACATTAAGAAAAAAAAGATATAGGGATAGTGAGAAGTTAGTAAGGATTCTCAAAATTTAAAAACATTAAATTGTAAAAGGAGGTTTTAAAGCGATGAAAAGGAAGATGTTGTTAACAGCAGTTTTTGCAGTAAGCATGTTTTTATTGTCCTCAGTTGGTGCGTTTGCAGTTTCAAGTGCGGATATCATTTATCTGGAAACAGACTTAGGGGCGGGGCTGTGGCAGTATGATTATACATTCTACAATACCTCAACAGCCGGAGAATACCTCTATAGTGTATTCCTTGATTTTGACCACACGGCAGGAGTTACAGGAGCGCCGCTTCCGACTAACTGGGCCGGCATCGTATGGGAAGGGATAAATACAACGCCAACCCTTGATACGTTTTCACTGAGTAATGCCTCTGATATAGCGGCTAACGGTAATCTTGGCGGATTTAGTTTTACTGTTGATTATCAGGCCGGCAGTATCCCATACACCGCATATTTCAGCGACCATGATAGGGTGTTTGATATGACTACCGGTACGACGGCAGTAGCGCCGGAGCCGATAAGCTCTATCCTGTTTTTATCCGGCGGTGCAGCAATGGCAATCAGAAGACGTTTTATGAAGAAAACAAAGTAAGTCAAAAGATATAAGACATAAAAATATAAAGGGATGTCCCATGGAAAATGGGACATCCCTTTTTGCATTTCAGAAGAAGTACCCCACATATTTCTCCGTGCTCTCTGTGGTTCATCGCAATGTACTGTCAATTTATTTTACATCATATAAATTTTCCAATGGATTTTTTTAAGAAAAAGTTTTAATATTCTTAGGTTTATTTAAAGAATTATTTTCGGAGGAAGGTGAAAAAACTGACTGCTGTTGTCTACTGGATTATTACAGTCTCATATATGACAGCAATTTTTTACATTTCTTCACAAAAATCTATTGAACTGCCCTCTCTTCCATTTGGTTTTGACAAGGTTGTGCATGCGGTGGTATATGCCGTTCTTGGAGTTTTAAGTTACTTATCGTTTAAGAAAAGCGGGCTCAACAGACGGGTTATTGCCCTGTCGTTTCTGTTGGCAGTTATCTACGGTATTACCGATGAATTTCACCAGTCATTTGTCCCGGGCAGAAATGCTGCTGTTGGCGATGCCGTTGCAGATGCCGTCGGGGCTTTTTTAGGCAGTTACACAGCAAATGCAATAAGTATCAGAAAATAAGAAAATTCTGCTGGACCATAGTAAAAATTCAGTTCTCAGAAATTAACGGCTGCAATTTATGTAACCGAGAAGGCGGAGCAGTGGAAAAAGTATTAATAGTCTGAGTTTCTGTGATAGTAGGTTGTAAGATTCAAACAATCGGAGGTTAGTATGAAAGTATTAGTAACTGGTGGCTGTGGATTTTTAGGGTCACATGTCTGCGAGTTTTATGCGAAGAGAGGCGAACAGGTTATTTCCTATGACAACTTGACGAAATATGAGTTAGAGAGGACTGGTTTTGTAACAGACGCAGCAAGGAATTACAACTGGAATTATCTTAAAAAC
>JACQZD010000119.1 GCA_016207865.1 Nitrospirota bacterium | reverse complement strand
TTGTGCGTAGAAATACCTGTCGCGCTTAACTGAATTCCCTGAAATTCTATTGCTATTTCCTGTAAGTCATTATTAATAAGCGGCAGGTTTTTTTTATGAATAACCCCCATAGCCAAAGAGATATGGGGAAGGCAATTTTCCTTGCTGAGCAAAATTCTGCTAAGGGAGTTCCCTGAGAGTTTTTTGCCGGCTTCAACTGCCATATCCATCATTTTGTCGGATGGAAGCAGCACTGCATCAACCGCAATTTTTGACATAAAAGGTTATTAAGAGTGCGCTGGGACACCTAAACAGTTAGGTGTCCCAGCGCACCTAGGTTACAGCTTCCTATTTCTTCTTCTTCCCCGTTTTCTTTGCGGCTTTTTCTTTAAGCACGGCCTGAGCCGCCGCGAATCTTGCAATCGGCACCCTGTAAGGCGAACAACTTACGTAATTAAGCCCAATGTTGTGGCAGAATTCAACTGATTTGGGCTCTCCTCCGTGCTCTCCGCATATGCCGAGTTTAAGGTCTTTCTTAACCTTTCTGCCTTTTTCAACCGCCATGCGCATCATGGAGCCTACCCCATCTATGTCAATGGTGATGAACGGGTCGTCTTTTAAAATTTTGTCCTCTACATAAAACGGCAGGAACCTGCCGGCGTCATCACGCGAAAGCCCGTAAACCGTCTGCGTAAGGTCATTGGTGCCGAATGAGTAAAAGTCTGCGACAGGCGCTATTTCATCAGACGTTACACAGGCGCGCGGAAGCTCTATCATCGTCCCTACTGTGTAAGGCACTTTTGTCTTGTATTCTTTCTGAACCTGTGTCGCAACGGAAATAACAGCCTTCTTCATTTTTATAAGCTCATTCACATGCCCGACAAGCGGAATCATTATTTCAGGAATCACCTTCACCTTGTTTTTTGAAAGCTCGCAAGCGGCCTCCATAATGGCCTGAGCCTGCATCTCATATATCTCAGGATATGTCACGCCGAGACGGCAGCCCCTATGCCCGAGCATGGGGTTAAACTCATGAAGAGATGCGTTCTTGGCTTTAAGGTGGTCAAAGGAAACACCCATATCATTTGCCAGTTCCATAAGGTCTTTATCGTTGTGGGGAATGAATTCGTGAAGCGGCGGGTCCAAAAGCCTTATGGTTACAGGGAGCCCTTTCATGGCCTCAAATATGCCGATGAAATCCCCCTTCTGCATCGGAAGGAGTTTTGCAAGCGCCTTTTTACGGCCTTCAAGCGTGTCTGAGAGTATCATCTCCCTCACTGCCTTTATCCTGTCAGGGCCGAAGAACATATGCTCTGTCCTGCAGAGGCCTATTCCCTGCGCGCCGTAGCTTCTTGCCACAGCCGCATCATTCGGCGTATCTGCATTGGTTCTGACCTTCAAAGTTCTCACCTTATCCGCCCAGGTCATTAATTCCTTGTACCATTTATTATGTTCGGGGTCGGCAGGCAGGAGGTTTAACTGTCCTTCATAAACACGCCCCTTGGTCCCGTTTAATGTAATCCAGTCGCCCTCCCTGACAATTCTTCCGTTTACATGAATTTCTCTTTTCGGCAAATTTATGTTCAGGGCGGAACATCCGACAATACAGCATTTACCCCAGCCCCTTGCAACAAGCGCCGCATGGCTTGTCATTCCGCCTTTTGCAGTGAGTATTGCCTCTGCCGCATGCATTCCGTGAACATCCTCAGGCGAGGTCTCGTTTCTTACGAGTATCACCTTTTCGCCCTTTTTGGCCCAGGCCTCTGCATCATCGGCAGTAAAAACTACCTTTCCTTCAGCGCCTCCGGGACCTGCCGGCAGTCCCTTGGCCAGCTCAACAGCCTTCTTCTCCGCAGCGGGGTCCACGCTCGGATGGAGAAGCTCATCAATTTGCTCGGGTTTAACGCGCATTATCGCAGTCTCTTTTGTAATTAATTTCTGCTTTGCCATTTCAACGGCCATGCGTATGGCGGACTGGCCGTTCCGCTTGCCGACCCTCGTCTGAAGCATCCAGAGCTTTCCGTCTTCAATGGTAAACTCTATGTCCTGCATATCAGTGTAATGGTTTTCAAGCCTCTTCTGATAGCCGTAGAGTTCCTTGTAAAGTTTGGGCATCTGCTCTTCAAGCGAATGCAGGTGTTTTGTGTCATCAGTCTTTCCCGCCTTATTCACTGGATTCGGCGTCCTGATGCCTGCAACAACGTCCTCGCCCTGCGCATTGGGAAGCCATTCGCCGAAGAACATATTTTCTCCAGTTGCGGGGTTGCGCGTAAAGGCGACTCCTGTGGCGGAATTATCGCCTGTGTTGCCGAAAACCATGGACTGGACATTAACTGCCGTTCCCCAGTGCTGTGGTATGCCTTCAATCTTGCGGTACGATACGGCTCGCTTTCCCATCCAGGACTGAAAAACAGCGCCGATGCCGCCCCACAACTGCTCCTGCGGGTCGTCAGGGAAATCTTTTTTAAGGGTGTTTTTAATTATTATTTTAAATTCATTGCACAGAAATTTAAGGTCGTCAACCGTAAGGTCGGTGTCGCTTTTATAGCCCTTTGCCTTTTTCACTTTCTCCATTGCATGCTCAAGCTTCATGCGGATGCCTTCTCCGCCTTCAGGCTCAACGCCTGCCGCCTTTTCCATTACAACATCGGAATACATCATCATGAGCCTGCGGTAAGCGTCATATACAAAGCGTTCATTGCCTGTCTTACTGATTAGTCCGGGAATTGTCTTTGACGTAAGGCCTACATTTAAAACCGTCTCCATCATTCCGGGCATGGAACTGCGCGCCCCTGAACGCACTGAAACAAGAAGGGGGTCGTTTGAGTCGCCGAGTTTTTTACCGATTATTTTTTCAACATTGGAAAGCGCAATATCCGCCTGCTTCTTAAGCTCTTTGGGGTATTTGCGGTTATTTTCATAGTAAAGAGTGCATACTTCCGTGGTAATGGTAAATCCCGGCGGCACAGGAAGGCTCAGATTTTTATGCCCCGCCATTTCAGCAAGGTTTGCGCCCTTGCCTCCAAGGAGATTTTTCATCCCCGCATTGCCGTCCGCCTTGCCGGCGCCGAAAAAATAAACATACTTTTTAGCCATAAAATCCTCCTGAAAATAGTTATTAGTTTATATGTTAATTGTTATTCGTTATTTGGTTATTATACATAGCGACATAAGTCTCAGACAGTTTGTCATTCCGGCTTGTCCGGAATCTATCCGTAGAAGAAAGATTCCCGATCCCGAAGCTTCGGGAGGAATGACATGCAATTAATGCCGCTTAGTATAGTT
>JACQZD010000021.1 GCA_016207865.1 Nitrospirota bacterium | reverse complement strand
TGTTGCGTTCTAAAGATTTTGAAGATATCTATACCTGCATGGTTATACGCAGGCATTATGCTAAATCATCCCCCGATTTTTGACATGGGTCTTAATGTTTTGAGGTCCATACGGCTGTTGCAGGCAATATCATGCCCTTCCGGCTTTATTTCTATGGCAAGCTTTATGAGACGCTCAATCTCAGTGTCAGGCGCGCCGCTTCTGAGCGGAGTCTTTAAATCAATCTCTGTCTCTGAAAAAAGGCAGGGTCTGAGTTTGCCGTCGGCAGTAAGGCGGAGACGGTTGCATTCGTCACAAAACTGATGGGAGATGGCATTTATAAAGCCTACGACACCTGCGGAGTCCTCAAACCTGAAATATCTTGCAGGCCCGGATTTTCTTATTTTTACCGGAGTAAGCGCACCTGCCTTTTCCACGATGGATTTTATCTCATTTATCGGAATATATTTTTCAGGGCTCCATATTTCTCTGGCGCCGATGGGCATAAATTCTATAAAACGCACTTGATAGGATTTTTTCAGGGTTAGTTTTGCAAAGTCTTCTATCTCGTCATCGTTGAAGCCCCTGATTGCTACCAGGTTTATTTTTACAGGGGTAAGCCCGGCCTTCTCAGCGCGCTCAATTCCCCTGAGCACATTATTAATATCGCCGCCCCTTGTTATTTCTTTGTACTGTTCAGTTTTAAGCTAATCAAGACTGACATTCACCCGCCTGAGCCCTGCCCGGGCTATCTCATCCGCATATTTTTCAAGGAGCAGTCCGTTGGTTGTAAGGCTGATGTCTTCAATGTCTTTAATTGCATGAAGCGAGGAAATAAGATACGTGATGTTTTTCCTTGCAAGCGGCTCGCCGCCTGTGATTCTCACTTTTTTGACGCCCAGAGATGACGCAATCCTTACTATTCTTATAATCTCTTCATACGCAAGGATGTTCTTATGCGCAATGGATTTTACACCTTCTGCGGACATACAGTAGATGCACCTGAGGTTGCACCTGTCGGTGACGGATATCCTCAGATAGTCTATGGTTCTTCCAAACGGGTCGTTCAATTCTTCTTCTTTTTTACAGGCTGGGATTCGTCAATTTTTTTCTGTGCGGTTTTTGCTTCTTTTGAGTCGGGGAACTTCTCAAGGAGCTTTTCAAGCGTGGTCCTTCCGATTTTATCGTCTTTAATGGCATAAAATGCAAGTCCCTCCTTAAGAAGCGCCTCCGGCACTTTATTGCTTTCAGGATTTTTTTCCAGAAGCTCTTCGTACGCAAGAATGGCGTCTCTGTATTCCTTATTTCTGTAATAACTCTCTGCCACCCAGAAACGGGCATTGTCAGAGTATTCGTTTTCAGGATAATCTTTGAGCATCGCCGTAAATTTTTCACGCGCCTCTTTTATCCGGCCTGAAGAATATGTTTCAAAAGCATCCGCATATGCGTCTTTAACAGGTCTTTTTGCCGGTTTTTCACTTTTTACTGGTTCTGCCGTCGTCTCCTCCTGCTTTAAATTTTCTGATTTCCCGGCTTCTTCTTTATGTTTTTTGAGGGCGATATTTTCAGATTCCAGTGCGGAGATTCTTTTTTTCAGGTCATTCAGCGACATTTCCAGTTCTTTTACCTGTATGAGAAGCGATTCCTTGCCAGTCGTCAGATCTTTCGCAGTCTTTTCCGAAGAATATTTTGCCTCTTCAAAACGCCCCATAAGCACCTGCACCTCAGTTGAAAGCGTCTGCATTTTCAGCATAAGGTCTGACAGCGCCTTGCCCGCAGCTTTTTGCTCGTCTGCCAATTCCTGCATCTTGCCCAAAAACTTTTTATCGTCTACGGGAAGCTGGGATTCTATTGCCTGAGATTGTTGTCTTATCTTAACGACTTCATTCCGGAGTTCATTGAGATTGTACTGGACTTTGTCCACATCCTGAGTTGTGGCGCAGCCGGCGATAGTAGAAAGCAAAAGACAAAGCAGTGAGCAGTAAACAGTGAACAGCGAGCAGTATTTTTTATTTTCCATATTCTATTTCCTAATTTTAATTAAATTTATATACCCCGCTGCTTACAGCGATTGGGAAACCTTTTTGTTTTGTCGTTTGTTTTGTCATTCCTGCGAAAGCAGGAATCCAGTATTTATGTTTCTGGATTCCGCATCAAGTGCGGAATGACAGTGTTGTCTTTAGTTTTTGGATACCCCACAGCTTGCTGTGTGTGTGGGTCATTTTTTACCCATCACTCATTACGCATTACGGTCTCTTTTATTTTCCGGCAGCAAAATTCGCCCTCCTGTTTCTCTGAAAGCAGTCTTCTGTTTGTTCCGCGCATAGAGGCTTTTCTTCGCCATAGCTTATGGTCTTTATTTTTTCCGATGCAATTCCGCTTGTTGTAAGATAGTCCCTTGCTGCATTGGCCCTTTTTTCTCCAAGTGCAAGGTTGTATTCATTGGTTCCCCTTTCATCGCAGTGGCCTTCTATTATTATCTTGACCCCTTTATTATTCTTAAGCCAGGCCGCGGCAGAGTCCAGCGCGGGTCTTGCATCTTCTTTTATGTCATATTTGTCAAAGTCAAAATGGATATCTTTGAAAACAAATCCCTCTTTTGCCTGCTGTGCGGCTGATTCCTTAGCCTTTTGCCCCTTTCCTGACAGTTCTTCTTCAGTAATTTCCCTTTGAATCTCCGCAGGTTTTTGTAAAATTTTTTCCTCTGAAACTTCTTTCAGCCTTTCTTTCTTATCCTCTGATGGTTTTGCCTCTGAGGCCTTAGGCTCTTCAGCCGGCTTCACCTCATATTTCTTTGCACAGCCTATTACTGTAAGCATTAGCAAGAATACAAAAAATTTTTTAATATTTTGTTCCCATTGCATATGCCGCTCCTTTCTGCTCTTAACTTTTAACTTTTAACTCATAACTCTTAACTTTTACCTCTTAACTCATAACTCCTATTTAAGGTACGGCGACCATTTAGGACTCATGGCTTTAACTCCATTGAGTGTGAGTTTTCTTTCTCCTGTTCCGCCGGCACGCATTATCCACACCCCCTTTGTTCCATCCCTGTCCGAATCAAAGGCTATGAACATGCCGTCAGGGGAAAATGACGGTGATTCATTATTCCCCTTCTCAGTAAGCTGGCTGATTTCAAGGGTACTTAATTTTATCACAAAAATCTGATTATTCATATTCTTCCTTCCTACATGGGCAATTTCTTTTCCATCCGGAGACCATACAGGCGAGGTATTGTAATTACCTTCAAACGTAAGCCTCCTTACGCTGCTTCCGTCTGCGTTCATTATATAAATCTGGGGACTGCCGCCCCTGTCGGATACAAAGGCAATCTTTGAGCCGTCCGGCGAGAAAACCGGCGATACATCAATGCCTAAGGACTTAGTGAGTTTTTTGGAGCCGCTTCCATCCGCATTCATAACATATATCTCAGGGCTGTTGTCTTTTGATGAAGAAAATGCAATAGTATCATCAGGGGAGAACCCTCCGACGAGATTGAGCCCTTTGGATGAAAAAAGCACGGTCTCATTATAATTTTTGAGGTTTATGATATAAATGTTCCATTCTGTGTCTCTTTCAGAAGAATATGCCAGATACTCGCCGTTAGGCGACCAGTTGTGGCTGAATGTAAGCCCCTTTACGACTATTTTCTGGTCGCTGCTGCCGTCAAAGTCCATCAGATGCAGTTCTTTTTTACCTGAAGTGTCAGTGAGGTATGCAATCCTGGTCCTGAAGACGCCATCCTGCCCGGTAATGACCTTATAGATGTTGTTGGAAATGCTGTGAGACAGCGTTCGGATAATACTTTCCCCGGCCTCATACTTTTTTCTGAGTATTTCCCTGTTTTCAATAAGGTCAACGACTGACACATTAGCGGTGAGCAGGTTGTCTGAGACATTCAAATTAATGTCAACCGTAATCTCAGCGCCCTTAACTCCCGGCTCTAAAGGGTAAAAAATCCCGGTGAAATCAAGGTCGTTTTTGACAATCCCCGCAATCACCTCCGCCTCTTTTGAACCGGAGAAAGTTAATGATACCGGAAGTTTTCTTAACGCCGGCGAGGTTATGTCAATGTATATCTTTCCGTAGGAAAGAGTTAAGAGTAAAGAGTTAAGAGTTAAGAGTAATACGACAGTGAACAGTAAACGGTGAACAGTGAACGGTGAACAAAGTAGGATAAAAATTTTTAACTTTAAACTTTTAACTTTTAACTGTCTTTTCATAGATAAAACCTTATCCCGATTTCCATTTCAACCGGAGGCGGGGGAAGCGGGCTTGCTTTTGAAACGGCGTTAAGCGCTGAGCGGTCAAACAGGGCATTGCCTGATGATTTTTCTATTTTTTGTGAGATTATTTTCCCGTCTCCTGAAATTTTTATTGATACCATTGTTTCAAGTCCTGAAGTTTTGATATCAGGATAAATCCACTGCTGCCAGATTCTGCGCGTGATAAGGCCGTAATAAGAATCCGCATCGCCCTCAGCCCCTTCGCCGTGCACAGACGGCAAAATCCTGCCGCTCCCTTTTTTCCCCACGACTTGCACTTTGCTGCTCTTTTCCTTTAGTTTTTTAAGGGCTGATAATTTTTCTATTGCGCGGAGTCTTTCAATCTCTTTGGAAAATTTTCTGGCGGACTCCAGCGAGGCGTCAGGCTTGCGCCTTATTTCCGCATTTTTCAGAATTTCTTCTGCATCAGTTTCTCCGCGGTATGCCGTTTCTTCCGCCGGTTCAATTTCAAGCGGGTCCACTATATTGACCAAATAACTGCGGAACTCTTTCTGCCTTGATACAAGCGGAACGGCTATAAAAGAAGCAAAAAGCATGTCGGCTTTTAAAAAAACGTCTTTGCCGGATTTGCCTGCAAGCATTGATTTAAGTCCTTCCATGTTTACTGCCGATTTGTCAACGTAAATACTGCCGTCTTTTTTTATTGTTATGACAATACGCTCCGAGGGCGTCATCTCCTTGCCGCTTGTTTTGGGGAGGTTAACGTCCATGCCTTGCTGAAGCAGCGGGGCTGTAACCATGAAAATTACGAGCAGCACGAGCATGACATCTACAAAAGGCGTGACGTTAATCTCAGAGAGAGCCTGTCTTTGTTTCTCCATGATTCCTTATAAAAGAGTCTATTAATTCCTGTGAGAAGTCTTCCATGGCCATTATATTTTTGCGCACCCGGCTTAGATAATAGTTATAGGCGACTACCGCGGGAATTGCCGCTGCAAGCCCTGCGGCGGTGGCTATGAGGGACTCAGCTATTCCCGGCGCAACAACTGCAAGCGAAGCTGAGCCGGCCCGGCCGATTCCCCTGAATGAGTTCATTATTCCCCATACGGTGCCGAAGAGTCCGATAAATGGCGTGGTTGAGCCTGTTGTGGCAAGGAATGTAAGATATTTTTCAAGGCGCGCCGCCTCTAATGCCTCAATCCTTTTTAAATTTCTTTTTAAATCGTCACGGAGTACAGGCGCGTTCTCTTCATAAGCGGCGCGGAAGAGATTAACCAGCGGACTGATAGTCATTCTTTTTGTAGACTGGTATAAGGCATTGCGGTCTTTGCTTTTTGTAAAGGCGCGCTGGAATTCCTCTGATTCACTTTCAAGCTTGGAAAGAAATCTGAACTTATAAAAAATAATGGCCCATGAAAATATGGAAAAGAAAAGCAGGATTGAGAGTACAATTTTTACGACAAACCCTGCCTGAAGTATGAGGTTTAGTACTGTATCGCTGCCCATAACTATATAGAGTTTAGAAGAAAGTGCTTAAAAAGTCAAAAATTTAACACAAGGTTTTTCTTGACATAAAAATTCCCTTGTGCTAAAAATTGTACATAACAAATTGGAGGGCTTGTGAGAAGATGTGTTAGCTCATATTTTGTTTTGACTCATCCCGCCTTAATATTGCTCAGTCAGTCAGTCAGTCAGTCAGTCAGTATCCTTTCATAAAAAAATTTTTATCTCAAGAATCCATCCTCAACTTTTGCGGGGGCTTGTCTTGAAACCGTTTAATAAAGCCCTTCGTATTTTCTCCGGTGTTCCACCTTGAAGCGGCCAAGGAATATGTGTTCTTTTTTTGGTTCTTAATAACAATCAAAAACAAGGAGAAATTTCCCATGAAAAATAGCAAATTGAGTTTATTGTTAATTGTGATTTTTGTACGTGTGTTGCTTAGCGCAAATGCTTTTGCACTACAAGACAATTTTGTTTTGTCCCAGTATATTAACGAAGCAGATGGGACCAGCGGACAGAACACAAACAGTGGAAGTGGGATAAAGACAGGACATATACAGGACAATGCAGTAACAACGTCAAAAGTTGCTGACGGTGCGGTTACAACGCAGAAGATAACCGACAGCGCGATATCGACCTCTAAGATTGCCGATGGAGCAGTAACCACATCCAAGATACTGGACGGCGCAGTGACAGATGCAAAAATAACAGGTCCAATATCAGGGTCAAAGCTTGGTAGCCACAGTCATTCTGGCTCAGATATTAGTGATGGAACAGTTACGTCATCTAAGCTTGCTGATGGAGCGGTGACGCCGTCTAAAATTGGGTTTTACAACAATGTGATTATTGTGGCGCCAAGCGGAGGAGATTTCACCAGCCCACTGGATGCTATTAATTCTATCACAGATGCCTCGGCAGCGAATCCTTATCTACTGAAGATAATGCCGGGAGTGTATGACATCGGCTCTAACAGCGTACAGATGAAGTCATATGTGGATATAGAAGGCTCTGGAGAGAATGTTACAAAGATAACCGGAAATCTAAACAACGAATACTTAGGGATAATAAGAGGTGCCTCTGATGCAGAGTTGAGGTTTTTATCCGTGCAAAATACAGGTGGAGGGGCATATGCAACAGCAATATTTAACAATGGTGCCTCACCAAAAATTAACTTTGTTACTGCTATTGCTTCAGGAGGGAGTATAATTAACACCGCAATTAAAAATACTAACGGATCGTATCCCTTTATTACAAATGTGACAGTTATTGCCGCAGGCTCAACGTATTCCTTTATTCGTGGAATTACTAACGAATGGGGGGGGAGTAGTACCTACATTGTAATGAAAAATGCAAAAGTCACTGTAGGATCTACAGGGGGAACCGGTATTTATAATTATATCTCCTCAACAGAGGCATCAAATATAGATATAACTGTCACCGGCGGAACAGGTGTTTTTAATGATTTTAACTCTATCGTAAAGATAGACCATTCTATGATAACTGGCTCATCAGATACGATATTTAACAGGGGCACTGCGTATATAGGCAGCACAAGACTTGATGGAGGACTGATAACTAATTATGGGACGCTTAAATGTGTAGGGATATATAATGGTAGCTATGATCCATACACCTGCCCATAATATGTGAACTTATTTCGTCGGGGAGGGAATACCTCCCCGACGAAACTTTGATAGATATTTTTGAACTTTTATAAGATTATCCTTGGCTAATTGATATTCAGGTTCAATGTTAATTGCCTTTTGAAACATTTTCATAGCCTCGTCGTATTCTTGTTTTTTTACTAAAGCAACTCCCAAATCATTCCACGAAGCAGGGGACTGAGGCTTAATTAAAACTGCTTTTTTAAATTCATCCACTGCTAAATCAAACTGGTTAATTTGTGCGTAAAGTACTCCTAAAGATACATGAGCGTCGTAATCCCCATGATCGTATTTAAGTGCATCCTTGAATGCGCTTATGGCTTTATCCGGTTGGTTCTTTGCTGTATAAATGTTTCCAATGCCAATGTAAGCCTTCTTGCTTGACGGGTTTAATTCGATGGCCTCTTTGAATTGCTTCAGCGCTTCCTCGTATTGTCCGGCCCGAAAATAAAGTATCCCTAATGCAGTGAGTGATTCGTCCGTTGGTTTATTTCCAATATTTTTCTTTGCTTGCTCTATCTGAAAATTTAGAATACTGTCTTTATCCATTGAGGTAAGACCGATAGCCGCATGAGTTTTTAATTTTTTTAATTTTTTAAGTTCTAATGCTTTTGCAAAATAATTTTCAGCTTCTTGCCACAGTCCTTTTTTTGCTAATACCTCTCCTAAATGTATAAAGGAATCTACATAATCGGGTTTTAATTTCGCCGCAATTTTATATTCCTGCATGGCTTTATCCAATTCTCCCTTTTTGAAATACACTAATCCAAGAGTATCATGTCCACGTGCATTAATAGGAAATTTTTTTATTACATCGTTCCAAAGAGATATTTCATCTTTCCATATAATGTTTCGCTGATAAGTTACGATTGAAAAAATAATAACAACAACAGTAAGAAATAAAATTATCACGCGTAATGTTTGTCTGAACGGTAGGTGGGCATGGTGTGTAATTTGCAAGGAAAGATAAAAAATAGAAGAAACGAAGGCGATGATAATACCAATGCTTGGCAGATAAACTCTATGCTCAAAAATTACATCTTCTATGGGGATTATGCTGGACTCTACAGATAGGGCAATGAAGAACCAGAAAATGCCGAAAGCGGTGAGACGCAAGGTTGAAGGATGAAG
>JACQZD010000121.1:800-10772 GCA_016207865.1 Nitrospirota bacterium | reverse complement strand
GTTGAGGAGGTCCTTGAAAAGCACCCTGCCGTAGAAGAGGCGTACGTATTCCCTCATTCAAAAAAACCTTTTGAAGAAGTTCCTCACGCGCATATCGTAATTAAAAAAGACGCAGTGATAAATATGGCAGGTGAAAAACTTGAGGCAGAGCTTGCAGAGCACTGCGCCCGTCATGTGTCACAATACAAGATTCCTGAAAAATTCATTTTCGTTGACAAACTCCCGAGGACAGCCAGCGGAAAATTAATACGTCATAAACAAAGTGATTCCTGATAAATGATTCTATATTCCGTAATCATCCCGGCGTACAATGCCGAAGACACAATAAGAAATTGTCTTGATGCGCTTGAAAAGCAAACCATCCCGAAAGAAGATTATGAAGTTATTGTGGTTGATGACGGCTCCACCGACAGGACACCTGAGATAATAAAACGCTTTCCGGTAAAATACCTTCGCCAGAAAAATAAGGGTCCTGCCTCTGCAAGGAACAGCGGCGCCGGCGAGGCAAAAGGGGAAATCATACTTTTTACGGATGCAGACTGCGTCCCGCAGGAAAGCTGGATTAAAGAAATGATTATGCCGTTTAAAGACCCTGCGGTAATTGCGGTGAAAGGAGCGTATAAAACAAAACAGAGGAGCCTGACCGCAAGGTTTGCCCAGACGGAATTTGAAGAAAGATTTAAAATGCTGGAAAAAGCGGATTCAATTGATATGGTGGACACCTATTCAGCGGCTTTCAGAAAGCAGGCATTTCTTTCTTTCGGCGGATTTGACCCCTCATTCCCGGTGGCAAATAATGAAGACACTGAACTCTCATACAAGATGTCCCGTGCAGGCTGTAAAATGGTTTTTAACCCTGCTGCGATTGTCTTTCACCTTAAGCATCCTGATACAATAAAAAAATACGCAAAGCTCAAGTTCTGGAGGGGTTACTGGAGGGTAGTTGTTTATAAAAGATACCCGGATAAAATGTTCAAGGATTCCTATACCCCGCAAACCCTAAAGCTTCAGATTTTCACATTATTTTTACTATTAACCTGTCTGCCGTTTATATGGCTTCAGCCGCGGCTGATGTTTTACTTTTTTCCTGCTGCCATACTTTTGTTTATGCTTTCAGCCATGCCTTTTACCAGGCTGGCGGCTAAGAATGATTTGACAGTTGCCGTTTTATCGCCGTTTTTTCTTTTTGTCAGGGCCGCCTCTTTGGGTCTCGGGGCGGTCTTGGGGATGCTGACGGGGCAAACTGGCGGGAAATAGTCTAAAGTTTAACGCCATGAATACAGCGCCTAAATTTATTTCTTTTACCTTACTATCATGTGCAGGGTTTTTCTTATTTTTTTTATCACCCCCTGCAATCAGCGTCACACAAGCGGAAGATGAGAAACTAAATACAGCAGAATACCATTCCATTGCGGAACTAATAAAGGATGTTCAGCAATTCAAAGAAAAGTTAATTGCTATACGCGGACAATATCTCGGCTGGCGCGGCGGGGATATTCCTCATCCCGGAATTACCCGAAGCGACTGGATAATCAAAGATAAAACAGGCGCTATTTACGTCACAGGAAAAACTTCAGCAGGGCTTAGCGAAAAAGATATCGGAGTTGAAATTATTGTAAAGGGTAAACTATTATTAAGCAAAGACCTCATTCCGTATATCCAGGCGTTAGAAGTAATTAAAACCGCAACCAGTAAATAAAAAAAAGGGGGGAAGGAAAATGAAGAGTTCAGTATTTGTTCTGTTTTTTGTTCTGGCTTTTAGTTTGTGTCTTGCGCAAGGCGTTTATGCCGCAGAATGGACCTTTATGGTCTATTTAGACGCGGATAACGACCTTGAAAGTTACGGTGTGGATGATTTTCTGGAAATGGCATCTGTCGGTTCAGATGCAAACGTGAATATTGTAGTGCAGTTTGACAGAATACCGGGCTACAGCACGGCTTACGGCGACTGGAAAAACGCCCAGCGTTTTTTAGTAGCCAAAAGCATGACTCCCACTGTTGCAAACGCAATTTCCGACTGGGGCGACGGCAGCGGAGGGCGTGAAGTGAATATGGCAGACCCTCAGACGCTTATAGACTTTGTAAAATGGGGGATGGATAATTATCCCGCAAATAATTATGCCGTAATATTATGGAACCACGGAGGCGGATGGAGGTCTCCGGAACTTACTGAGAAGATAAATAAAGCCATCTGCTGGGATGACACGAGCGGCGGCGACAGCCTTTACACGAATGAACTCCAGAGCGCCTTGCAGACCATTGAAACCGACAGGGTTCAGGTCACCCTGCTGGGTTTTGACGCATGTCTTATGGGGATGGTGGAAGTTGCCTATGAAGTAAAAGACCTTGCAACTGTAATGGTAGGCTCTGAAGAAACAGAGCCGGGCGACGGCTGGCCGTATAATACCCTGCTGGCAGATCTGGCGGCTGCGCCGGCAATGACGGCAAATGATTTAGCGGTTGTCATAGTCAACCGTTATGGTCAGTCCTACGGTCCAAACAGCGACACAACCCAATCGGCAATAGATCTGAGCATGATGAACACTCTGTCATATGCCATTAATAATTTTGCAGTGGCTATGGACTCCAACAGGTCTGAGATTGCGGCCGCAAGGGCGGCAAGTCAAGAATATACTTATCCGCAGCATATAGACCTTTATCATTTTGCCGGATTGGTTTCCACGGGCGTTTCTGACCCTGATATTCAAAACGCAGCGCTGAATGTCATGACTGCGGTTGATTCAACCGTATTTGCGGAGTTTCATGGAACACCGTCTGCCAACTCGCACGGACTGGCTATATATTTCCCTGAGACGGAAATTTCATTTGACCCGGATTACAACGGCACAGTCATTGACTTCCCAGCCTACACGCAGTGGGATGAGTTTTTAAACTGGTTCTACAATTTTACAGAGCCTGTCGTTACTCAAACCATTACTCCTCCCTCAGTCACGACTATTCCTTCCGGAGGTTTATTAGGAGCTTTCACCGTTACACTGACTAACAACACCGGCTCAACCTATTCATTTTACAGCAGAGACTACACCATTATGCCGGACGGAACTACAACCAGCCGGAGACCGGCATTAATGAGGCTCCGCGGAAACGAAACAAAAACCATTACCCGTCAAATCAACCGTCCGTGGGTTAATCCCGGCACATATACTTACGGCATTCAACTGACAAACGCGCAAGGCGGCGTACTTGACGACGATTCTTTTAATTTCACGGTAACAAGCGGATTATCCCGGTAATTACTGTTTCTCTTTTTTAATAAAAAACGGGAAGAGGCCTGTATGCCTCTTCCCGTTTTCATTTTAAGTCTGTATAATTAATTTAAGGGCCAGGTTAATTCCTAAGATAAAAATGGAACAATCCAATACAAACTTGCAGGAAAACGCGCGAATGTTCAAAAGCGTCTGCCGGATATGCCACGGCGGATGCGGCGCAATCCTTCATGTTAAAGACGGCCGGGTAATTAAAGTAACCGGCAATCCCGAATCACCTTTAAGCAAGGGGTGGATGTGCGTCACGGGACTGCACACGCCTGAGATTGCCAACCATCCCGACCGCCTGAAAGAGCCGCTCAAGCGGAAGGGCGAAAGAAGCGGCGGTGAATGGGAAAAAATTTCATGGGAGCAGGCTCTTGACGAGATAGCCTCAAGGGTTGATGCAATCAGGAAAGAATCAGGCGCAGAGTCCGTTGCGTTGGGACAGGGCACCGGACGCCACCACTACATGCACACCGTGCGGTTCGCAAACGCCCTCGGCACGCCAAACTGGTATGAACCCGGACTGGCACAGTGCTTTATCCCGAGAATCACAGTCAGCAATCTCACTTACGGGGGCTTTGTCGTCGGAGATTATTACGGCGTCACCCCGCCCCAATGCATTCTCTTCTGGGGACATAATCCGCTTGTTTCCGGCCCTGACGGAGAATTATCCATTGTCGTAAAAAGGGCTCTAAATAAAGGCGCTGTTGGAATCGCAGTGGACCCGAGGCGTTCGGAGACCGCGAAAAAATGCAGTCTGTGGCTGCCGGTGCGCCCCGGCACAGACGCCGCCCTGGCGCTTGCCATGATTAATGTAATTATTTCCGAGGAAATCTACGACAAGGATTTTGTAAGGCAATGGACTTTTGGATTTGAAGAATTAAAAAAGCATATTGTACCCTTCACGCCTGAGTGGGCTGAGGCCATTACACAAGTGCCGTCCGGGGATATTGTCAAAGCCGCAAGGATGTATGCCGTCAACAAGCCTGCAATCCTTGAATGGGGGCTGGGCCTTGAACAAAGCCCTAACTCTTTGCAAACCGTCAGGTCCATTGCCATATTGCGCGCCCTGACGGGTAATATTGACATCCCCGGCGCAGATATACTCGGCATGAATATAATCAAAGGCTATCCCACACTGAAGGATAAGCTCCCTGAAGGAATGCTGAAAAAACGCCTCGGCGCAGAAAACTTTAAGCTCCTCGGCGGATGGCGCGCATTCATGCCCTCGGCCCACATACCAACGCTGTTTAAGGCTATGCGCACCGGAGAGCCGTACAGAATCAGAGCCTTGCTGATTTTTGGGAACAACACTTTGACCACAGTCGCTAATTCAAAAGAGGTTTATGAATCCCTGAAAAAATTAGACCTCATGGTTGTAACCGATCTTTTTATGACGCCCACTGCCGCAATGGCTGACTATGTCCTGCCTGTGGCGTTCTGGACCGAGGCTGAGCAGGTCATCGGCTATCCGCTTGTTGCTGAAAATGTCGTCATGGCTCAGGTTCAAGCCTCTGAAACCGGCAAATGCAGGCAGGATGAGTGGATAATGGATGAGCTGAGCCAAAGGCTGAAACTTCCTGATTCTGAAAAAACTTTCAAAGATGTCATGGACTATCAGTTGTCCTCACTCGGCATAACCTATCGGGAGCTGATAGAAAAAGTATATATTTATCCGCCTCATGAATATAAGAAATACGGAAAAAACGGTTTTCGCACGCCGTCTAAAAAAGTGGAGCTTTACTGCAGTCAGCTTAAAAAAATGGGTTATGACCCCCTGCCCTCTTATAAAGAACCGCCTGAAAGCCCTTTGCAGTCTCCTGAACTCTTAGCTGAATATCCCTATGTCCTTACGACAGGCAGCAGGCGGCTTGAATTCTTTCACAGCGAGCACAGGCAGATAAAGTCCCTGCGAAACCGCAGGCCGGACCCTCAGGTAGAGATCCATCCTGATACAGCGGCAAGACACGGCATCAAACACGGAGACCGAGTGACGGTAAGCTCGCCGCGCGGAAGCATTTGCTTAAAGGCTTTACTCACGGAAGATATCCGGCCTGACGTCATTAATGTTGAACACGGATGGTGGTTTCCTGAAAAACCCGGTCCTGATTACGGAGTCTGGGAATCAAATGCAAATGTGCTAACCAACAACGCGCCCCCTTATGACCCGGCCTTCGGAACTTATCAGTTAAGAGGGCTTCTGTGCAAAATAGAAAAGACGGAATTATAAAAACTGCTCTGTATGTTATCATTCCCGCGAAGGCGGGAATCCAGGAAAACGACTTTCTGGATTCCGCATTCCCGATGCATCGGGACGGAATGACAAATTTAAGTTTTCTCTATGCCCTCTGTGGTTAAGATTTCTTTAATCCTTCGTTTTAAAATATTCCATTTCCTTGCCCAGTACAGCTACCTTATCATAGAGAGCGGTAAGAAAGGCTGAAACATTCTTAACATCATCTGTCATTTCTTTCCCCATTTTCATGACATCATTCATTAAAGCAAGTGTTTTTTCATTAGCCTTTTCCTGTTCAGAAGACGCCTTGGCTATTTCAGAAGTCTTTTCATTTGCAAGTTCAATATTTTCAGTAATAACACGGCTGCTCCTGGCCTGTTCATCCGTGGCCTTCTTCGTAGTTTCCATCGCATCCCTTATGGAGCTTATGCTTTCAAGCAGATAGTTCGCGCTTTTTTCCTGCTCCTCAGACGCCTTATTCACATCAACGATCATCTTTTTGATATGTTCAATGGAATTTACAATAAGTTCAAGCCCCTTTGTCTGCTCTACGGCCGCACGTTCTATGCTTTTCGCCATTTCAGTGGAATTTCTGGACGCAAACAGTATCTCATTCAGGGTGCCTCCGGTTTTATGAATAACTTCCTTCCCGTTTTCAACTGTTTTGAGGGTCTCCTTTGTTCCTTCCACGGCTTTTTTAATTTCCTTCTGAATGGCCAGAATAATCTCCGCAATTTCCCGGGTTGAGCCTGCGGTTTTGTCGGAAAGATGCCTCATCTCATCTGCAACAACTGAAAATCCTTTCCCATATTCGCCTGCATGGGCGGCAAGAATTGCGGCATTCAGGCTAAGCAGGCTTGTCTCCTCAGTAACATTTTTAATGACTGCCAGTATTTTCTCAACATCACCCGACCTTTTGGCTAAATCATTCATTATCGCCACAAGCGACATTGCAAATTCCTTAATCGTATTAATGCTTGCTATTGCATTTGAAACAGATTCCGCGCCCTTGCTTGAGATTATATTTGTTGTCTGGGTGCTGAGAGAGGCGGCTTCTTTGATAATATTCTCCACCTCTCTTACAGTGGCAGTAATTTCCTCAACAGAAGTAGAAGCCTGCTCCACGGCAGAAGACACCGCCTCTGACATTGAGGCCACTCCCTGTGCAGTTTGTGCAAGTTCAGAGACAGCCGTATATGAGTTATTAAGGTTCTGGTTAAGATTATCCGCGCTGACTGCTATCTGCTGTGATGTGGCGCTTGTCTCAAGAATTGCAGAAAGATTATCATTTGACAGGGAGAGCAGTTTCTCTGTATTGCTGACAATCTGTTTCTGCAGCGCTGAAGCGTTCGTTATAACACCTGAAACATCCTCGGTAGATTTCTGCTGTTTATCCGCAATATCCGCCACACCTTTGAATGTTGTGTTAAGCTGATTTGCCGCGGAGGAAACCTCCCCTGATATGTTCTTTATCTTTTTAATCGCGCTTTCAATCTGATTTACAAGGTATCCGAGGCCGTTTGCTATGGCTCCGACTTCATCGTCATGCAGGGCAGTAACATCCACGGTCAGGTCCCCGCCGGTAACTACTTCTATTCTTTCGCTTAAATTCGCTACACGTTTCCCGACATTCCGCTGGAAAAAAACATAGATGAGGACGGATAAAACAATAAAGATAAGGCTCTGAAAAATAAGCGAGGTAATCAGGTGAAAAGTTATTTCTTTTTTAATATTTTTCAGGCTGTACCGGATTATCAGCTTTCCTATTACCTCAGTGCCTGCCTTAATGGGGATTTCAAGGGCTGAAAGCGATTCTTTTTCCCATCCCGGGTGCGCCTTTGCAATTACAGAGGTGCCGTCCTTATCAAATATATCTACAGTTTCAATATCCTCGTCAGTATGTATCTGGTCAATTAACGGTTCAATATCGGTATAGTCATAACTGACAATGGCAACGGCGGCAGTATTGCTGATCAGGGTTGCCGTTAAAAAAACCCTCTGCCTGAGTTGTCTTTCAAGCAGGGTGGAATTATTGGAAAACGTCCAGTAGAAAATAGCAGATTGCCCTATCAACAGGATTACAAGCACCTGTAGGATAAATCTTGTAGATAGTCTCTTAGTTACTTTCACCTATAAATGCTGCCTTTTAGAGAAACGCGACAGGGCATTATGATATTTTACCCGCCTTTGAACTTAATTTTACCACAGACCTGCCTCAAGCAGGTCTGTGATTGATCGCTTCATATATTAAAATATCCGCCTAAAACTTCACAGGCACACCGCTGTTTCTCTTTATAATTTCCTGCGCCGCAGGCGTCTTAATAAACTGGATAAATTTCTTGGCTGTCTCGCTCTTTTTCTTGCCTATCACCAGAACAAAGTGTTTTACCATAGGCCATTTGCCCGAGCTGACCGATTCCACCGTTGCCGTCATGCCGTCAAGTTTCAAAGCCTTGAGCTTTCCGTTTGACTGCTCAACTGATTCAATATCAGAAAAGCCGATGGAATAAGGATTCTTCATAAGTGCATTATTCATATCCTTGTGTTTGCCCATTATAAGGACCTCAGGCAATTCTTTCAGCTCGGCAAAACACGGCAAGCCTTCACGGACCGAGACCTTCGTAGAATCCGGGTCAGGGCGTGTAAAAGGCATAATCTGCGCATCAGGTCCGCCGAGCGCAGACCAGTTTTTAATCTTTCCTTCATAAATATTGCATACCTGCTGGCTTTTAATGTTGTCAATCTTTACTACTTCAGTGTTTATTGTAATGACCGTAGCAGTCCTTGCAAACTCAAACACCTCAAGCCCCAGTTTCTTTTCATCGGCTTCAAGCTGTCTTGCAGCCATGCCGATATCAAGGTCGCCCTTGTATGCCCCCATTATTCCGCCTTTAGCCTCAATGGATTCCTGTTTGACTTCAATTACATCAGCGGGATTCTTTGCCATATACGCCTTGGCCAGTTCGGTAACTACCTTAATCATACCGCCTGAACCTGCTATTTTTATTGGCTCAGCCCAAGACACGGCAAATGACAGCATAACAACAATCAGCACCGAAACAAAAAGACACTTCTTTGCCATAAACTTATCCTCCTTAATGTTAAGGCTTTCGCTTGAAAAACATTACACAGTTAAATTAATCACATTTAAACGCCATTGTCAAGTAAATTTCCATTAATTATATGCTTCTGCGCCCCATTAAAAAAAGCCTTATCATCAAAAAACCGAATGCAAAACCGCCTATATGGGCAAACCATGCAACGCCGCCGTGATTTGCAATATCTTTACTTACTATGCCGTTAATAAACTGGATTGCAATCCAGAGCCCGATGACAAGCACGGCCGGCAGGGCAATGACACGCGTAAAAAATCCGAAGAAGATAATGGTATAAACCCTGGCCCTTGGAAATAAAAGTATATAGGCTCCGAGTATGCCGGCAACTGCGCCGCTGGCCCCTACCATCGGCACCATGGATGAAGCGGATGTAAGCGCGTAGCTGTAAGCGGCGGCAAGGCCCGAAAGAAGATAAAATATTATAAACCTTACAGGCCCTAATTTATCCTCTATGTTATTGCCGAATATCCAGAGATAAAGCATATTGCCCGCAATATGAAGCAGTCCGCCGTGCATAAACATGGATGTAAAAACAGTTAAAAATGGATGGATGGGCTGAACCGGATTAAAAGTTAAAATATAATTGGGAATCGCGCCGTAGGCAAAGACAATATTTTTCGGGTCTGCCGGAGAGGTCATCTGAAGGATAAAAACTACAATGTTCGCCGCAATCAGCCCTATCGTTACAAAAGGGAAAATAGTTATGGGATTGTCGTCTTTAAACGGAATCATTTAAGAGGTATTTCACTATTTTATTTTTCACTGCTCATTCTTCCATCTGCTATTATCCGCATTATATGGCGAAAAAAAGACAGATGTCAAGGAAACATCCATATATCATAGGAATTTTCTGCCAATGGACATATGAGGGGGGGGTTGTGAAGAGCCGTTTTAAAAGGCAGGGTTTTATTTCTTCCAGTGCTTCTTTGCCCTTTCAAAAATATCTTCTACCGTCTGCCCTGCATAAAGACGTCTGGATATCTTCACATAATCGGTAGGCTTGTGATGTAAAAGCGTAAGAAATCTCAGGGCGGTAGGTCCCAGAGTCTTATTCAATGCCTCTATCCCTTTTAACTTGATTTCTGTATCATCAACGGTCTTTGTCTTCATTTATTTAGCCTTTCTTATATATTCTAATAAATCATCTGATAACCTTTTATATTTACGCATCAACATTTCATTTTTTTTATTTGTTTTTCCCAATATCTGCGGCAATGTAATATGAGCAAAAAAAAGTACAATAAAATCAACCATCCCATTTAAAAAGGAAAAACCTTGGGAATCTATTGATGAATAAAAAGAATACCTCACCTCTAAATAATAATCTTTGATAAATGTAAACAAAAAT
>JACQZD010000121.1:0-793 GCA_016207865.1 Nitrospirota bacterium | reverse complement strand
TCTTTGATAAATGTAAACAAAAATGAACTGCTAAATACAATATAGAAATTTCGCTCTAACCATTCTAAAGTTTTGTATTCTATATATGCATAGCTTGATTAGAGATTTTACCCGTCATAGCGAGTTCTAATACTGAAACTTCTGGGGTCTGCTCTTCATAAGATAAATCCACAGAATTATTCTTTGTCAAATAAAAGAATAATGGTAAAAAACCAAAAAAAATCAAAGTATTTATAAAAATCATACAAAATGGGCTTCCAACTATTAGTAACAACAACGAACCGCCGTCATTGCGCATTACATTTGCAAAATCTACAGACTCCGCTGTGTGCAGAAAATCTCGTAAAATATACAGCTTAATTAAAATAAACAGCTTCTTGGGGTCAGGTCTTGAATTATCAGTTTTCACCTTCTGCGCCTTTAATTGCCTTACTTGCAGTAGTATAATGAACCTTTTAATAATCCGCAATTTCCTTTAAACTTATATTTCGAGACCTGACCCCAATCTTTTGTTATTCACTTTTTCATTCGCTTTTAACTTAATTTAATGTCAACTCCGTACTTATTTTGAAAATATTGTTCAGCACGTAAAATTTTATCATCAGCTTCAGATAGGTCTGAATACGGTTTTGGTGCTGGGCTAATGTTCCAGTTTTCGTCACTTAATGCAGGTTGCCAATTAAGTTCATTGAAAGCAATGGAGTAAAATTGATACTTCACATTATTGCTTATGTTCTCAAAATGTAAGTCGGGGTTTACTTGTCCTCGATGGCCTCTCAAAATAATATCTTTT
>JACQZD010000120.1 GCA_016207865.1 Nitrospirota bacterium | reverse complement strand
TAATTGCGCTGAAGCGGGTGAAAGGGCTTCTTATTGAGGAGGTAGAAAATTATCTTGAAAACAAATCACTGACAAAGGATTTTCAACTGACAAAAGACCGGATTACAACAATAATTTCAGGGGCAGTCAGTGTTGAGATAATAGATGAGAAATGGGATAAAAGGGAATATTCTGTTAAAGCTAAAATTTCAGCTAATCCTGACATTACAGTCACAATTATTAACTTTATCCGCAGTGGTGAACAAAGAATGAAGGTATTAGAGACTGTGGAGAAAAAAGCAGCAGATTTTTTTCTGGAACTTGAAAAATTGAAGGGTGAACTGCAGGCAATTAGGACTGACAGCAAAGAACCCGGACTGAATGATAAAAAAATAATTGATCAATATGATGAAACAGCAAAAAAATTAAGTGCAACCTATTGGTTTGAACAAGGATATGTTGCCGTAATCACAGCCAATCACAGAGAAATAATAGATGCCTTTACAAAAACCATTGAACTGGACCCCGGATATACAGAGGCTTATCGCCAGCGCGGGACTGCTTATATGATGCTGAGTAAATTTCAGGAAGCGGTCAGTGATTTTGACAGGGTTATTGAGCAGGAACCCAATGATGCGTGGGCTTATAATAACCGCGGGTTTACTTTTAAGGAATTAGGCAGGTACCGTGAGGCAATCAGGGATTTAACGCAGGCAGTTAATCTGAATCCCGAACTTCAGATTTATTATAACCGTGGAATTGCTTATATTAATACCGGTAAATATCAGGAGGCGCTTAAGGACTTTGACAAGGCTATTGAACAAAACCAAAAAAATGAAAAGAATTACTATAACCGGGGGGTTGCTTATAGAGAATTAGGCAGGTATCAGGAGGCGATCAAGGACTTTAATAAAGCTATAGAGATGTTGCCCGGATATATACTGGCTTATAATGGCAGGGGGGTTGCCTATGGCAAATCGGGAAAATATAAAGAGGCTATTAAGGATTTTAACAAGGCTGTTGAATTGAATCCCAAAGATGCCGAGGCTTATTATAACCGGGGGGTTGCGAATTTCAGCCTCGGTAAAGAGAAAGAGGCTGTCAACGATTTTAAAAAAGCGGCTAAATTAGGGCATAAAGGCGCGCAGGAATATCTAAAATCACGGGACATAAAGTGGAAGTAAACGCTACAGAATCTTTCCCCTCCTGCTGAAGAACTCGCTCAGCGCCAGCCTTATCACAGCGCCTTTGGACCATTTCTGACCTGTTTCCTTTGAATAATCCTTTGCAAGCTCTTCAAGCGCCTCAAGGACTTCTTCCTCAAGATAAGCTGAGACCTTCTTCAGTTTTTCATGGTCAGTATCCATAAAATTATTATATCACGCAGGGACGAATACCTTCAGAATTTTCTAAAATTCTTCAGGCATCCATCTGAGTAGACGCGCAGGGACGAATACCTTCAGAATTTCAGGAAAACAGTAAGATTATTAGATGTCATGCTGCAAATTCTTAAAGTTTTTCCACAAGGCTGTTTATAAAGGCAGCATGACTCTAATGTACTGCCCTGAAATTCTTCAGGCATCCATCCCTGCTGACTTATGCTTTGGGATGAATGCAGGTATAGGTGTCTGAAAAAGCTTTAGAGCAACACCGCAGAATGTCATGTTGCCTTTTTAGGATTTCAGTTTAAAGAGAAAACTTTAAAGTTTGCAACATGACTTGTTATTATCATCGCCTGCCGCCCACAGCTATAATTATTTGTGTTCTTCAGAATTCCATGACGCGAATTTTATAAGAAGCAGTATCCCCGGAACTGCTATCAACGTGCACACAATAAAAAAACCTTCCCATCCGGTGTTTTTTGCCAGAAAACCCGTAGGCGCTGAGGCCAGCACCCTCGGAACTCCCATGAGACTGCTTAAAAGCGCATATTGTGTTGCGGTAAATTTCTTATTTGTGATGCTTGCCATGAAAGCGACATATGCGGCAGTGCCCATTCCGCCGCTTAAATTCTCAAAGCCGATTACTGCGGACAATGCAGGCAGGCTGTGCCCGATGCGCGCAAGCACGGCAAAGCCTGCGGTAGATACTGCCTGAAGAAAACCAAATATCCATAGCGAGCGGTTGATTCCGAGCCTGAGCATAATTATTCCGCCTATGAGACTGCCTGCGATTGTAGCCCAGAAACCGAATAATTTGACTATGGCCCCGATTTCTGTTTTCGTAAAACCCAAATCAAGATAAAATGGCGTTGTCATCGCGCTTGCCATGGTATCGCCGATTTTGTATAGGAGTATAAATGCCAGTATCAATAACGCGCCCTGACGGCTGAAATATTCTTTGAGCGGATTAAAGACAGCCTCACTTAAACTCCCCGGAGGCGCGACTGCAACTTCAGGCTCTTTTGCTGTCAATGTAGTTATGACTCCGATCAGCATACAGCCCGCCATTATCATATAGACCGCACGAAATGACATGTAATCAGCCATTATCAATCCGCCGCCTGAAGCAAGGAGCATCCCCACGCGGTATCCGTTGACATATAATGAAGACCCAAGCCCCAATTCCTCATCAGCTAAATCCTCCCTCCGGTATGCATCCACAACAATATCCTGAGAGGCGCTGAAGAAAGTCACAAGGAGCGCTGCAGAGGCTAACATCCATGGATTTTTTACAGGGTCAGTGAAAGCAAGTGCAACAACAGATAAAATTAAAAAAATCTGCGCCATAAGCATCCAGCCCCTCCTTCTGCCAAGAAACGGCAGGGTGAAGCGGTCCAGCAAGGGCGCCCAAAGGAATTTGATTGTATACGGAAGACCGACAAGCGCCATCAGCCCTATCAGCGTCAGATCTACTGCTTCTTCCTTCATCCATGCCTGCAGTACCGTTATGGTTAAAAGCAGGGGCAGGCCGCAGGCAAAACCCATGACAAAGGCTGTCAGCATGCGCCTGCTGAAAATTGATTGCAGAATAGGTTTATTCTTTGTCATTTTGGTCTTAAAATAATTATTCCCGTTTTATCTATTATGTACTCCCTGAAATCCTGTTCAATTACCTTCCCCTTTTCAGAGGAGGCGTGTCTTAAATTGACTGCATTGCCGTTTTTAATAATAATCCCGACATGCGAGACATCCAGCCCCTGCATATCTGAATATATCCCTGCATAATCGCCTGTCTTGATTTTATCCATCACGGCATCATCAATAACTTCTGAAGGAATGTATTTAATCTCTCTCTGAAATGGTTTAATACCGTTTAAGAAATATGTGCCGTCTGCTTTTTTATTCAGGATTTTAGCGATGGTCTTTGTCTTCCTGCCGCCGGTTTGTGCCGTCACATCATCAATAAATCCTGAATTAAACTCACTCCAGTCTGTAAAAAAGTGATTTCTGTTTTTAAACGCAATGTTACCATTTTGGTACCTTACCTTTTTTAGATTTTCAATAAATTCAGAAAATGAGCCTGACAGCCGCATTGACTCTATGTAATCAATAAAGGTGAAACAGTCAACGCCTGAAAGATTGACTGCAAGAACCTCAGGAATATCAGCACTGCCGGTCAGGGTGGATTCTTTGTAATCAGTATTAAGAAAATGCACTGAAAGAAAATCTATGCGGCTGCCGGTGTCTTTAATTTCCGCGGATTGATGCAGTAAGCTGTCAAGTTTATCCTGAGTCCATTTGCCTAAAGTGATATGCACGGATTTATTTTATTATATCCGCCGTAAAAGTATAAAGCTGCGAATTTTTCCATCCATCTTTCGGAAGCCCTGCCTTAAGCGATACGTTTTCAAGGAATGCGTTTACATCCCATTTATATTCAGTTGCAACCTGCGGAAGCAATATGCCTGAATTCTCTCCGCTGACAATAAACAGCCCGTGAACGCCAATTTTTATATCTTTAATATTCTGTAAAGCGACAAGCGGTGAGAGCACGGTGACCTCCACTTCCATGTCATTTAATTCCGCTGCTCTTACAGGCGAAAACCTGTAATCTTTTGACGCCGCCGATACCGCATTTCTGATGACAGACTGATACAAAGGCATGAAAGGCTGAATATTGCCAATGCAGCCGCGGAGATTGCCATGCCTGTTTATAGTGACAAAGGTGGCTCCGTTTGCCGTCAGCCTCGGGTCTTTTGTTTCAGCCTTCAGGACTTCATTGTGTTTGACATAATGGAGAATTGTATTTCTTGCAAGTGAAAGGAGCTCTTTTCTTTGCGCCTCTGTAAGCGCGCTCATGTACAAACCTATCGCAGAATATCCGACGACCCGGTTTTTATCATTAGTCACATCTCCTGAGTTTGCGTATTTATAAACTACGCCGTTCGTGGCGCCTAATGCCCTTGCAACCGCCATAGTGAACATCACGGGAAATCCTCCGCACATCTCTCCCTCGCCGCTTGATAGAAGCCTCTCAGCCTCTTCTGTGGATAACCTGCTTATTGCATCTATGGTTTTGCTATCCATGCTGACAGCAGTTTCATAGTCATGGTAATGAGAGAGGTCAGTGCTTGCAATGATTATTGCCTTTTCATTTTTCCTCAGGATGTCTGTCAGCTTTTCCGTAAGGAATTGAAAAGACTCCCTTGTCGGCGAGCCGATTAAAATGGGAACTATTGTGAAATTTTTTAATGACTGCTGAAGAAACGGCATCTGCACCTCAAGCGAATGTTCTTTTTCAAAGGCTTCCGGGTAAAAGGCGACATTTGCCTTTTCGTTTATCAGGGATTTTGCGATTTTTTTATTGATCGCTATTTTTCCGAGCGGTGTCTTCATACTGCCTTCAGTATATACTGACACCCCTGTGAAGGTGCTGTAATGGCTTGGGCCTATGAGAATGACCATATCAATATCCCGTTCCTTTAAATGCCTGTAAGAGTAGGCTGCTACATGCCCTGAAAACTGATACCCTGCGTGCGGGGATATGAGCGCGATTAGCCTGCCGTCAACGGGTTTGTATTCAGCCGCCGAAAGAAAGCCGTCAACCATTTCCCTCAGGGCCTTGGCATCAGCCGGATAAAAGGCTCCGGCAACAGATGGTTCTTTTACCTTTCCCTCGCATCCGGAAACAGCGAATAGCAGACAGCAAATAGTTAACAGTAAACAGTGAATGGTGAACTTTTTATGCCTCATCTGTATTCCTCCAGAACATAGCTTTTTTGGGTTCGGATTTTACGGCTGGTTTAATTTTTTTATAAAAAAAGCTGATGAGTCCGCCTAAAAGAAAGAAGCCTAAAAAATCTCTCCGTGTCATATTGTTGTCTCCATGAAATATATTATAGCGGATATAGATATCGGAAAAAGCTTTAGAGCAACACCTTTATATTTCATATTGCCCTCCCTCATCCCCACACTCCAGGAATTGCAGCGCCGCAGAATTTGCACCTGCCGCCGGAAATATTATTCTGCGTGACTGCATAGCCGATTCTCGCAATAAGAAGCTGTTTGCAGTGATGACAGTAGGTGTTTTCCGCCTCGCTCCGCATATTGCCGATATAAACGTATCTGAGCCCGGCATCCATTGCCGCTGAGCGCGCATCCCTAAGCGTCTCAACAGGGGTAGGGGGCAGATTGGTTAATTTATAATACGGGAAAAATCTTGAAAAATGTATTGGAACATCCGCGCCTAAGTTCTTAACAATCCACATGCACATCTTTTTAATAGTTTTTGCATCATCATTAAGAGTAGGGATAACGAGGTTGGTAATCTCAAGCCATACGCCTTCCTGTCTGAGCGTTACCAGCGTATCTAATACAGGCTTCAGCCTTCCCCCGCATATCCTGTTGTAAAAATCCTCTGTAAATGCCTTCAGGTCCACATCTGCCGCATCCATGTATTTTGAAAGCTCTCTCAGCGGTTTTTCATTAATATAACCGCATGTGTGTATAGTGTTTTTCACATTGAAATTCCGGGCGATTTTAGCAGTATCATACATGTATTCATAAAATACGGTCGGCTCGGTGTATGTGTAGGTTATGGTCTTGCAGTTATTAAGCATTGCCTGCCTTACGACTTCGTCAGGAGGCAGGTCAAGGTTATCAGTGTCTTCAGGCTTTGCCTGCGATATCTGCCAGTTCTGGCAGAACTTGCATCCGAGCACACAGCCTGCAGTGGCAATTGAAAAGGCTGTTGTCGCGGGAAGGAAGTGATAAAACGGCTTTTTCTCAATGGGGTCAATGGCGACTGAACATGGCTTTCCGTACACAAGGCTGTAAAGAACGCCGCCTTTGTTAATCCTTGCCCTGCACCCGCCAACCTGATAATCCTCAAGCAGGCATTCCGTAGGGCAAAGCTCGCACAGCACCTTCTTGGACATGCTTTATTATAACTCAAAAAGGCAGTTAACCACAGACTTGCCCGCAGGCTGCAGGCGGGGCACACAGAGAAAAACTAAATACAATTTATTAAAAAACCATAAAGTTAGTTGTCATTCCCGCGCAGGCGGGAATCCATGTGTTATTTTTGTGGCAATGGAGAATCAGAATACAAGTAATCTGGATACCCCGATTAAATCGGAGCAGGACAAATTACAGGAATGGATTCCACATCAAGCTTCATGGCAGGCTAAAGGTTTTGAAGGCGTCTATGCCTGCTAATAACTATGTTTAATTATTAACTTATTATTTTTCCCGCCAGTACATCCCCTTATGCAGGCTCAGCCCTTTCTTGGAGATTACATTCTCATAATAAACCTTTCGTTCAAGATAGCCTTCAATTCCGGGCATGAGATGCTCCTGAAGAATGTTATAAGAAAGCGTCAGGGCTATGAGAGTTGCCGTTGCAATTATTAAAATTTTAAATTTTTTTATATCTGTCATATGTTTATTTAATTACTATTCACTGCCTTTATAGCACCTATTGCATCTGATGCATTCTGAGATATGCGGAGACGGCTTGTTTCCCATCGGGCAGTCATACCTGCTCGGATAGCCGTCAGCCTTTCTTGAAAATATCCCTGTGAATGCCGCAACAGGGCACAGGTACCTGCACCAGAAGCGCTCTACTTTCAGATTTGCAATAAGCGATACGGCAACCAACGCCCACGTAAAAACATTTCCGCTGAATGAAAACAGCGTCACATATGTTTCATAATTTCCGTAATCAATTCTTTTGCTGATAAAGACAATCGCAATAATCACTCCGAGCAGGACATATTTTAATCTCCGCCACTTATCATCAGTTTCTTTCGGGACTTCCCATTTTTTAAACGGCAGCCTGCCTGCAAACTCGCACAAGGCGCCAAACGGACACAGCCATCCGCAGTAAAATCTTCCCGCAATAATTATTGACAGTATTGTGCTTCCGGCTGTTACATACCAGATGACTGCCGAAGAGTGTCTGAGTAACAGGAGGTTAAACACATGCAGGATTGAAAAAGGACTTGAAAGATATAAACCAATAATGATTATTCCTGCAAGCAAAGTGATGTCGCGCACCTTTAAAAATTTCTTTGAGCGCCTTGCCGCAAAATAGAAAGTCAGAGCCGCCAGAAACAACAGCAGATACCACAGCCAGTTAATGTCTGTTGTTACAGCTGTTTCCTCTGCGCCGGCAGTTAATCCGTAGACGTTTAATGCAACTATTCTTGAGGAGTTTTTTATGGACTTTGCCAGCGCTTCAACGCTTACAGTAGCCCTGCTGATGCCGTCAATGTCTTTGTCAATTTCAAACGAGTCGCTGATGCTTTTGCCTATGAACCGGTTAAGATACTGCGGGCTTTCCATGTAATGAACGTAATTTTTTGTCTCGCTGTGCGCGATAATTTTTATCCCTGTAATTTTCCCTTCTTTGTTTAATGCAATAAGAGTTTTTATCGGGCCTGCGTATCCTCTGACAGAAGGCGTAATGTCATAAGTATTAAATGCTACAACGCCTTGGTCTGAAAAATAATGAGAAGGGGCGCCGCCTTTTTCTGCAAATGTGACATCAGGCGCAAGTTCTTTAAGGTATTTTCTTTCGTCAATGATTTTTTCAGGATGAAGGATGTATCCTGAAATGAGTGAGATGATTGC
>JACQZD010000033.1 GCA_016207865.1 Nitrospirota bacterium | reverse complement strand
AACAGCAAATCAATCATATCCTTCCTCTTGAACATTCAGACTATTCACCTTCTCCTTCCTGTTTGCCGACCAATCCTTTTGCATCTTTTTCTTCCAGTTCCAATTTAGGAATAGCGATTTGAACACGCTTTTCTACCTGTTTGATATGTTCCGCAGGAGGTAATTCTTCAGGCAGTCTTCCCCCGATACGCTTGATAGCTTCTCTAACTTCTTTGCCGACACCTTCATGAGTCCTGATAGCCGATTGCTGGTCTTTCACCCGTTCACGAGCAAGTTTATCGCGAGTCTGAGTCATACGAAACTGGTTTGCCGCTAACTCTGTAGTATCCATGCGGTCCATGAGATTTTCTTTTTCAGATATTTTTTTCTGTTTCTTTATCGCATCCCTGCCCAGTCCTCCATACATGCCTTTATATCCGGCATCGTGGAAGACCCCGAACATTCTGTCATGCACTCCAGCATCACGCGCCGCGCCTGACAACGCCTTAAATTCTTCGGCTGTTTGCTTGCGGAGTTCCAAACGCTCTACATCAGCAGCAATTGCAGTGGAGATTTCCTGCCTGCGTGCCTGAACAGCAAAATACTTTTGCGCATTGGCAATTTCGGGCTTGCGGGGATCACCATTCTGAGCAATAAGATAACAGGCAAAACGCGACAGATTATAGTCCGGAATCTCTCGTGAACTTCCTGAGCCAAGTTCAACCATTTTGCCGGTGTCGGCAAAATGGTTTTCAACGGTATTGCCTGATTGTTTGCAAGAGGTTAGAGCCCTTTTAATTGCATCTTCAAATCGCCTCCATTGTGTATATCCTAAGAGAGGCTGAATTTCCCGCGCGCTCCAATATTCCGCACTATATTCATTTACTTTTTTCAGGTCTTCAAAAGACGTGCTTCCCATTGGCACTAAATTTTTATCTGACATGTATTCTCCTGAAAGAAGGTATCAATAATGTTGCAAAATTGCAAGGTAATTTTGCAAAGCATTTACAGGCACCGCACCTCTTACATCTCTCCGAAATTGCTTCTGTATCTTTCAGCGAATTCTTTATCGGTATAACTGTGCTCTTGAGTTCCGTAATGCTCTATTGCATATATGGCTGTCACTGCACCCATTTGGGCGGCGGTTTTAATGTCTTTGCCTGCAACCATGCCTTTAAGCAGTCCTGCCCTGAACGCATCGCCTGCGCCGGTTGGGTCCAGGACTTCAATGACCTTTGCAGGTGAAATGTTTATATCTGACTTGCCGTCGCTGATAAGTGAGCCTTTTTCTCCGAGCGTAGTGACGATTGTTTTTGTAAGTTTCAACAACCCTTTTTTGTCCAGCCCGGTCATGTTCATAACCATCTCAAGTTCATAGTCATTTGTTATGAGCATCATGGAGCCTTTAATCCACTCAATCAGCGCATTCTTTTCCCATGCAGTAAGGGACTGACCCGGGTCGCAGATATAGTTGATTCCTTTTTCTTTATATACATTTGCATATTCAGCCATATCCTGAAGATTTCCAGGAGCAATAATCGCGATTGAATCACGAGGATTTATATTTTTAAATTTATATTCAGATTTGTATTTCATTGAACCTGGGTTAAATCCTGTTATCTGGTTGTCGGACTTGTCAGTGGTTATATATGCGCCTGCGGTAAATTCTTCATTAATTATCTTAATCCCCTCAAGTGAGAGATTATTTTTTTTCAGCCACTCAAAATAGCGGTCATAGTCTTTGCCGATGGTGGCAAGAATGACAGGGTTTTCTCCGAGAAGGCTGAGAGAATAGGCAATATTGCCAGCCGTGCCCCCGAATTTTTCAATCATTTTGTTAACGGTGAAACACACGTTCAGAATATGAATCTTGTCAGGCAGGATGTGGTCTGCGAATTTTCCCGGAAAGTCCATAATCCTGTCGTACGCCATTGAGCCGGAAACGTAAATTTTCATGAGTCCTCCTTGTTAAACGGGTAATAGGCATATATCCCTGAGCGCTTTTTAAAATAGTTTTATTCAGTGGTATATATGCCCTCAAAATTTTAGCAATGCGACAAAATTTTTGTGATGCCATACTGCCTGATAAGCATTACTAAATAAGCATGACTTTTTACTATTGCAATATGGCATTGTTTTGGTGTCGCTGCTAACCTTTTTCGGACACATATACCACTGATATGTCATGAGGTTAAGTGTAATTATATTATTTTACCCCCTCAAGAACCTTTTCTGCTATTTTTTTATTAAATCCCTTTATCCCCGCGATGTCATCATGCGATGCTTTTCTTATATTATCAATACTCCCGAAATGCTTTAAAAGCGCAAGCCTGCGCTTTTTCCCTATGCCTTTAATTTTCTCAAGCGGCGATTCAAGCGTCCTTTTTGCCCTTAATTTTTTATGATAGCTTATTGCAAACCTGTGAACCTCGTCCCTTATCCGCTGGAGCAGGTGCGTTGAGGCTGATGCCGGCTCCAGCGAGATGGCTGTGCTCCTGCCGGGAAGAAAAATCCTGTCGGCTTTTTCTTCCTTTGCCTTTGCAATTGCTGCTATTTCTACCGGAAGGGCAAAGGGCTTAATGGCATTAAGCGCTGATTCAAGCTGTCCCCTTCCTCCGTCAATCAGAAACAATTGAGGCAATTCTCCTCCCTTTTCATAGAGGCTGTGAAAATGCCTGCCGACCACTTCACCTATCATAGCAAAATCATCAATGCCTGCAACAGTTTTAATTTTAAACAGCCTGTAATCATCCTTAACAAAACCGCCGTCTTCCCATACGACAACTGCGCCAACCGCCTCTGAGCCTGAGATATTGGAAACATCAACCGCCGCAATCCTTTTTGGGAGTGTCTTCAGATTAAGCAGGTTTTTTAATGCTATGAGAATCTCGCTGGTTTTTGTCTCTTTATGCCCTGTGAATGAATGAAGGGCATTGTCAGAGGCCATTTTAAAGATTTCTTTTTCTTCCTTACTCCTTGCAGGCGTAAGTTTAACCCTGCCGTCTCTTTTTTTGCTTAACCAGAACCCCTGAGTTTCAAAACTGCCTCTGACAGGGAGAATAATTTTAGGAGGTATCAGCATTTCTTTGGAATAAAACTGTTCAATAAACCCTGCCGTCAATTCTTTATCATTTACCCCTTTGAGGTTTTTAAGGAAAAAGTTTTTCTGCCCAATAACCATACCGTTTCTTACAAACAGCATGAATATTGACGCCTGTTCATGTTCCCTGTAAATGCCAATCACATCCATGTCGCCCAATTCAGGTGATATAACCCTCTGCGTCTCCCATGCCCTCTCAAGTAATTTAATTCTGTCCCTTAATTCTCCGGCTTCTTCATAGCGCAATTCATCTGAATGCTTCTGCATTCTTTCCTGAAGACTCGTGAGAAGTTCCTTATTCTCTCCCTGTAAAAAAAGCCGGATTTCTTTGACAATTTCAGCATATCTCTGTTTGTGTTCAGGCTCTCTGAGATTCTCTGCGCATGGGGCAAGGCATCTGCCTATCTGATACTGGATGCATGGTCTGAACGGTTTCTCAAGATTATATTTGCACTGTTTTATCGGAAAGGTGCGCCTGATAAATTTCAATGTCTCCCACATTATGCCTACCCTCTGCTCATTGGAGGCAGGCATGTTGAGACCTCTGATATCCTTGATGTGATAAATCCCTTTGGCGGCAAACGGGTCGCAGGCGTTTGCCGTGCTTCTGAGAAGGATGCCGGAAGCGCAGTTGATATCGCAGATAAGGCAAAAGACACAGCCTCAAGAATGCCTTCGCATGAAAAAGCCGGTATCCTCTCAAACATTTCCACCGGAATCAGTGCAAAAAAAGAAGAGCTTGCAAAGATTATTACTTTGGAATGCGGCAAGCCTATTTCAGATTCCAGGGCAGAGGTTGACAGGGCGGCGCTGACGTTTCAAATTGCCGCTGAGGAGGCGGTAAGAATCAGCGGAGAAATAATCCCTTTGGACAGGAATAAAGCCTCAGAAGGCAGATGGGGCATGACAAGGAGATTTCCTGCAGGCCCGGTATTCGGCATCACGCCCTTTAATTTTCCATTAAATCTCGTCAGCCATAAGATTGCGCCGGCCATTGCCGCGGGCAATCCAATAATACTCAAGCCTGCATCAAAGGCTCCTGTTACCGCACTGATGCTCGGAGATATTATTATGGATTCAGGTCTGCCTGAAGGAGGCCTCAGCATAATTCCTTGCAGTAATGAGACTGCCGGAAAGATTATTACGGATGAAAGGATTAAGGTATTCAGCTTTACCGGCAGTGCATCAGCCGGCTGGGGTTTGAAATCAAAGGCAAATCAGAAAAAGGTGATTCTTGAACTTGGCGGAAACGCCGGGGTGATTATTGATGAAGCCTGCGACCTTGAATATGCGGCTGGAAGATGCGTCACAGGCGCTTTCTCATATTCAGGGCAGGTCTGTATCTCGGTGCAGAGGATTTATGTTCATGAGAAGGTCTATGAAAAATTTCAGGAAAGTTTTTTTGAAAAGGTTAAGGCGTTGAAAATGGGAGATCCCCTTGATGAATCTACAAACATAGGACCGATGATAGATGCTGAGAATGCTTTACGTGCTGAGGTGTGGGTTAAAGAGGCAGTTGAAAAGGGGGCAAAGGTGCTTACCGGCGGAAAAAAGAACGGCAATTTTTACGAACCTACAGTGCTTTCAGATGCAACGCCTGAGATGAAGGTCAACTGCATGGAGGTGTTTGCGCCTGTTGTGACGCTGACAAAGATTAAGGACTTTAAAGAAGGGCTGGATGCCGTTAATAATTCTATTTACGGGCTTCAGGCAGGGGTGTTTACGGATAATTTAAAACATGCTTACACTGCATTTGAAGCCCTTGAAGTCGGAGGGGTTATCATTAATGATGTGCCGGCATACAGAGTTGACCATATGCCTTACGGCGGGGTAAAAATGTCAGGCTTCGGCAGGGAAGGGATAAAATACGCAATTGAGGAGATGACGGAGCTGAGGCTCATGGCAGTGAATCTGAGGTAGGAATACTGCGAATAATCAGCAAGGCATCTGCAAGGATGCAAGGGACGTGAAAATTTCTTAGAAATGTAATGACCAATTGTTAAGATGTCATACGGCAATTGATGAAAGGTTTAATTGTTTTAATAACAAAATGGAATGAGGAGGGGGATTTTGAAGGCTAAATCTGTTTAAGCTTTAAAAAATTCTTGAGCAAATCCTTCCCGACTTTTGTCAGTATGGACTCGGGATGGAACTGGACGCCTTCAATAACGTATTTCTTATGCCTTACTCCCATAATCTCGTTCTTGTCAGTCCACGCGGTTATCTCAAGGCAGTCAGGCAGGGTTTCTTTTTTGATTAAAAGTGAATGATACCTCGTTGCCTCAAAGGGGTTTGAAAGCCCTTCAAAAATGGTTTTTCCGTCATGATGGATTAAAGAGGTCTTTCCGTGCATTAATCTCGGCGCATTTATTATTTAACCGCCGAATGCAGCGCCTATTGATTGATGTCCAAGGCATACGCCCAAAATAGGGACTTTTCCTGCAAAGTGTTTTATGACATTTATTGAAATTCCCGCCTCATTCGGCGTGCAGGGTCCCGGAGAGATGACAATCCGCTCAGGATTCAGTTTTTCAATCGCAGGGACTGAGGTCTTATCATTTCTGAAGACGCGGATATCTTCTCCAAGCTCGCCTAAATATTGAACGATGTTGTATGTGAAAGAATCGTAATTGTCTATCATTAAAAGCATAATTTTAAACTCCTATTTTAAGTATAAGCAGGCATGGATGCCTTTTATTCAGCAGGCATAGATACCTTCAAAAACTTTAGAAAAGCAACAAGATTTAATTAGATGCTATGTTGCAAATATTTGAAAGTTTTCATCTGAATCCATACGTTTAACTGTTGCAACATTCGCCTTTGCCTTGTTTACCGTTTCTGTATATTCATTCTCAGGCACGGAATCAGCCACTAACCCGGCGCCTGCCTGTATGTAAGCCATTTTGCCTTTAAATATTATAGTCCTGATTGTAATGCACATGTCCATGTTGCCTGAAAAATCAAAATATCCTATACAGCCTGCATATGGTCCTCGCTTTGCCGGCTCAAGCTCCTCAATAATCTCCATCGCGCGTATCTTTGGCGCGCCTGTTACTGTCCCTGCCGGGAAAGAAGCCCTCAGCACGTCAAACGCGTCAAGACCCTTACGGAGTTTGCCTGTGACATTGGAGACGAGATGCATTACATGCGAATACCGTTCAACAGTCATTAACTCAGTAACATTCACAGAGCCGGTGACTGCAACCCTTCCCACATCATTTCTTCCGAGGTCTACGAGCATGATGTGTTCTGCCATCTCCTTTGGGTCAGCCTTAAGCTCTTGCTCCAGCCGCTTGTCTTCCTCCTCGGTATTCCCCCTTTTCCTGGTCCCTGCAATGGGCCTCAGCTCTATTGTATCGCCCTCAAGCCTGACGAGTATTTCAGGGGATGAGCCGACAATAGTGCTTTTCCCTGTTTCAATATAATACATGTAAGGCGACGGATTAATTACCCTTAAGGCGCGGTAGGCGTTAAGTGGATGAATATCAATGTCCCTCTGGAAATTCTGTGACAGCACAACCTGAATCACATCGCCTGCCGTCACATAATCCTTTACCTTTTCAACTGCCTTTAAAAAATCTTCTTTCGCAAAATTGGATGTGAACTGTTTTTGTTCACTGACACCGGCGCTTTTTTCTTTCGGCGGCACTGCCCTTGATTTCAATTTTTTCTCTATGTTTTCTATCTTCTGAATCGCTTCATCATAGGCTTCTTTTGCGCTTTTGCCGTCTGTATGCGCATTGGATATGACCTTTATTTTCTGAGTCAAGCCGTCAAAAACCAGCAGAGTGTCGGTAAGCATCAGGAATAAATCAGGAAGGTTCAGCCCTGCATGATGCTTATCAGGGAGCTTTTCAAAATGCCTTACTGTGTCATAGCCGATATAGCCTACAAACCCTCCGAAAAATCTTGGAAGCCCGGGCATGGTTACAGGCTTATATTTTTTCAGCTCCCCGGAAATTACTTTCAGCGGGTCGTCTGTTTTAAATTTTTCTTTTTGAAGACCTCTTTTAACTGTCAGGTTTTTCCCTTTTCCTTCAATTATTACAGACGGATTGCCTCCGATAAAGGAGTACCTGGCCCATTTTTCACCGCCCACCACGCTTTCAAGCAGAAAGCCTGTTTTGACTTTCAGTTTAAGGTAGGCGGACAGGGGCGTTTCAAGGTCAGCAAGGATTTCCTTGTAGACCGGAATGAGGTTGCCTTCTTTTGCCTTTTCTTCAAATTCCTTGAAATCAGGGTAAAACATTTAGTATTATAACCTAACAGACAGTGAAAAGTTAAAAGTGAAGAGTTAGAAATGTTTCTGTCATTCCGTCCCGAAGCATCGGGAATGCGGAATCCAGGGTTTCCCGTGAAAACGAAAAACTAATTCAGATATCTGGATTCCCGCTTTCGCGGGAATGACGTAATTCGATAATAAATAACTTTTAACCTGCCAATAGACCGGCAGGCAAGCTCTTAACTATTTAACTCAAAAATTTGTTTGCAAATTTTTGTTGCGGGTGTAGCTCAGTGGTAGAGCACAACCTTGCCAAGGTTGGGGTCGCGGGTTCGAATCCCGTCGCCCGCTCCATTTTAAAGATCGTTATGCGTTAAGCGTGATGAGTAATGAGTTGAGAAATCTCTGAACGAAGAAGTTAATTCTATACTGAAGGGTGTTCTTTAAAAGTGCGGGCGGAGCATTATCTGATTTATCCCTTTATGCCATGATTTCATCTGCCGGTAAGATTTGCTTCCCATGCCGGACCGTAAGAATAGAGATTTGTTTTTCTTCTATCCTGTAAATAATTCTATAATTGCCGTATATTAATTCTTTAATTGTCCTGCTGTTGATTTCCGGAACTATTCGCCCGCTTCCCGGGAACGATTTTAGCTGTTCTACTTTAGCGAAAACCGTATCAATCCAGTTTTCTGCCGTAGTAATATTGTCGTGGGCTATATATTCTGCGATCTCGCGTGCCCTTTCTATGGCAAGAGGAGACCATATTATTTTCATTTTTTGATCCTGCTAAGCACGGCTGCTTTAGCATCGTTATGTTTAATCCCCTGTCCGCCTTCAATCTGGTTAATCGATATTTGTATATCCTGAAGGAGTTCAATCCTTTCTTGCATTGACTCAAATTCATCAGCATCAAGCAAAACAGCCACGCCTTTCCCATGCTGCGTAATAATAAGCGGACGTTTTGTATCATGTATTTTTTTAATAAAAGAAGCAATCCCGGTCCTAAATTCAGACATCGGCCTGATATCTTCATTGACTTTTAATCTTTTCATGTATCACCTCGTACAATATAATGTACATTATACCGTACTATATATGACATAAGCAAATTTTATTTTAGGTCCTAATGCGGCAGTTGAGCCGGGGGAATTAAAAGGGTTTTGACAGAGAGTATAATACGCACGACTTAACAAGATGTTTTTGTTTCAGAGATGGGAATAAAAATGGGGCGCTGGAGCTATTTTACTAAGAAAATAGAACCGTCCCCTTTTCTCCTAACATTAATTTCTCCCCACGTTCAATCTTTTTCACGGTCTCTTTGACATCATTGAAAACATCTTTGATGCTCTTAATCCTGATTTCCACTTTTTTAATCTTCATGTTTAACCCTCCTGGTTTGCCGTTATCTGTTGGTAGTTTAAACCAACAAAAAAAGATATGTTAATAAAACCATGCCTGCCGGTAAAGGCAAAGCGGATGAAAGAAGCATTGGCAAAGAAATGGTGAAATTTGTTAAACTTAAAAGACCGTAATTCGTTATGTGTGATGAGTAAAAAACCCATAACGCATTACGGATTACGCATCACAGTTCCCGGCGGCGTACCCAAGTGGCTAAGGGGGAGGTCTGCAAAACCTTTATGCAGCGGTTCAAATCCGCTCGCCGCCTCCACTTTTTTAATACAGTTAACAGTTGACGGATGACAGTGAACAGTAATCAGTGAACTGCCTGCCAAAGCAGGCTTGCCTGCCGTAAAGTTTTTAAGCTAATATAACTCAATGCATCCGGTATCAACTAAACCACGTTTTCTTATTGCAGTTTTTTTTGTTCTGCTTATTATTGCGTCTCCGCTGACCTGCTTTGCCTCCGACCTTGATAAACCTTCTGCAGTTGTAAAAGATGATTCTCAGGAGCAGATTAGGGAGCAATTTAAAAAGGCTGTGGAATTAAGTAAAACAGGCGCTTATAAGGATGCAGAGGGAATTCTCTTAAAGTTAACAGGCGATAATTTATGGAAGGGCAAGGCGTATCTTTTGCTCGGCAGGATTTACAAGGAGCAAAATTTATTTGATAAGGCTGAAGAAAGCCTAATTTATGCTGTCGGTTCCTGTCCCCTGCTTAAGGACTATGCCTTAAAACTGCTGACTGATGTATATATTTCCGCAGAAAAATTTGATAAGGCGGTTGAGACTGCGCGGCAGATACAGCACAAGGTTCTTTTAAAAGATGCAAGGAAATCTGAGATTGCAGCACTGCTTAAGGCAAAGCGTGAAGACGAGGCGATGGACCTGCTTCAGCGCTTCATCGGAGATTATTCAAATGAATGGGAACTGAGATTGACCCTTGCGCGGCTTCTTAAAAGCCACGGCAAAACCGATGAGGCTGTCAGTTTGTTTAAAAAAATATACATTAATGCAGTTCCCGTATCAACTGATGCTTTGTGGGAATTAAAGGATATGAAGGCGGACACATTTACTTCCGAGGAACTTCTGAAGAGGGCGGATAATCTTTTTGACAAGGGCAATTTTCAGAGGGCGGAGGAAACTTACAGGGAAGTCCTTGAGCGTAACTCCGAACTCAGAACCTCGCTTGACGGCGGGCAAGTTCCTGACCCGGAACTTAAAACAGTTATAGACAAAGATAAGATTATTTTTTCAATAGGGATGTGTCAGTTCAGATTAAAGCAGTACGACAAGGCGGCTAAGAATTTTGCATCAGTCAACACGCCTGAGGCAATGTTCTGGGAGGCAAGGGCTTACAACAGGATTAATGATGAAGAGGGTTTCAATAAAATTATTCAGAAATTTGAGAAAGAATATCCCGTAGATGAACGCCTTGCTAAACTGCTTCTCATATCAGCGGACAATCTAAAGGAGGAGGGAAAAGCGGCGGAGGCAGGTGAAATATTCAAGAGAATTATAAAGGATTTTCCACAGATGACAGAGGATGCCTACTGGGGGCTTGGATGGATGAGCTACACCTTGCAGGATTACAAATCCGCCTCAGAATATTTTTCAAAGCTGTCCTCATCTTCCAAAGGAGATAATCAAAAAAAATACCTTTACTGGCAGATGAAAAGCATTCAGAAATCAAGTGAAAACTGCGCGAAGGCTAAGGTTGAAGGCAAAAACGCTGAGGAGCGGTGTCCGGAAAAAGACGAGGCTGTGTTAACGAGAATTTCTGAAGGCAGCGGGTATTACAGTTATCTTGTTAAATCCGGCGCTGTACCGGCAGGTACTATTGAAAATATAAGTATCAGGCGTGCGGGCGCATTTACTCAGAGACCCGTTGGAGAGTCTTATGAGAGGATTGAGGCGCTTGTATCCTTAGGCATGAAAAATGATGCGGCAAATGAAATAAATGCAGTTATTCAAAAGGCGGTCAAGTCCGAAGAGTTTTTATATCTCGGCTATACGGCAATGAGCATAGGAGAATACAGGAAAATAATCGCGCTGACAGAAGAAATTCAAAAGGATGAATTTCTTCCGATGGCATACCCTTTCGGTTACTGGCACCTTGTGAAAA
>JACQZD010000032.1 GCA_016207865.1 Nitrospirota bacterium | reverse complement strand
TGACCTTCCGTGAAAATTTAAGGAAAGCAGAAACGTCTGAAGCCAGGAAATTTTCATTCTTGCCAAGGCCCACTACCAAAGGACTGTGCATTCTTGCGCCCAGAATCATGTCAGGACATCTTAACCATACCACGCCCATGGCAAAGGAACCTTTCAGGTCATTTGCTGTTTTCCTGAAGGCTTCAAAGAAAACCGGTTCAAGCAAATCAGCCCTGACTGACTTTTCTGACACGTGCAATGCCTTTATTTTTTCCTCAAGCAGGTGGACTATGACTTCAGTGTCTGTTTCTGATTTAAACTTGTGTCCACTTCTTACAAGTTTTTCTTTGATGTCAAGATAATTTTCAATGATGCCGTTATGAACAACCACAAGATTTTCACTACAATCCGTATGGGGATGGGCATTGTCTTCTGACGGAACGCCGTGCGTGGCCCATCTTGTATGGGCTATTCCAGCCATTCCATTGGACGGCTCTTTTGAAACGAGCTGGCTCAAAGCCTCCACCCTGCCGCTCACTCTTTTGAGATATAATTTGAACTTATCAACAACTGCAATGCCGCACGAGTCATAGCCGCGGTATTCCAATCTTTTTAAGCCATTGACAAGAATCTCAACAGCTTTTTTGTCACCGACATAACCAATTATTCCACACATATAGGGGACGTTGCTTAATATCTGATTCCGCTGAAAAACCCCTTGTTTAGGGTAAAGTTTTTTTAACGTGTTTTTTTCTCGCCAGCGGCCTGCGAATGAGGTGAAGTTGGTTCCGGGTGAGCAGTTCCCACTGAACTTCTTCGCCCGGTTTCAGGCCGATGGCAACAACCAGCGCCATAGGCAAGGCAATATAAAGCCGTACAGGGCGGCCTTTACTTTTAATGACTTGCACTTTGACTGGATAATTCATTTGCATAATTATATGGCTATTATATATAATATCATTAGTAAGTTACATTCACAATCCACGACAATAAGGATATTATATAATATGAGCCTACATAAATTAAACTTGCAAAGAACATTCTTTGATACAGATATATTGTTCCCGCGTCTTAGTAATGCCGTCGGAGCGGAACGCTTCAGCTTCTTTGCCGAGCACATTCGCCCTGAACTTATCAAACGGCGCCCGGATTTGGAAAAGATGTATTGCCCTGATAATGGGCGTCCGGCGGAAGAACCGGTACGGATGATGGCGGCAACAATTTTACAGTTTATGGAACGAATGCCGGACCGGCAAGCGGCGGAGGCCTGCAACTTTGACCTGCGCTGGAAGCTGGCTTTAGGCATGCAGGCCGATGAGCCGGCGTTCCACCATACCAGCCTGGTAAAGTTCAGGGAACGGCTTTTGGCACATGGACTGGAAAGGTTGGGATTTGAGGCTGTGCTTGAAAAGATGCGCACAGCAGGGTATCTGCCTAAGCGTAACCGCCAGCGATTGGATTCTACACATATTATCGGGGTGGTCCGCCGCATGAGCCGGCTGGAATGCGTGCGACAGGCGTTGCGTCTGGTGTTGGAAGAATTGGCGCAGGATGAAAGACTGGCGCGGCCGGCGGCCTGGCCGGTGTGGTGGGAGCGATATGTTGAGAGCCGTTTTGATTATAAAAGTTCGGGCGAAATTATGGGGCAGAAAATGATTCAGGCAGGGTATGACGTGCGGGAAGCACTGATCTGGATTGATGGGCTGCCATCTGGGAACCGCGATGGCAAAGCTGTGCGGATTTTGCGAAACGTGTTTGAGGAAAACTTTGAGTTGGGTGTGAACGGGGTTATAGAGAAACGGCGGGCGCAACCGACCGGCGCAATTCAGAATCCACACAATCCAGACGCGCAGTGGAGTTCTAAAGACACATTAAAAGAAAAGGCCTGGGTCGGGCACAAGGTGCAGATTGCCGAGACGGTTGAAGAACAGCCGCGACAAACCGGCGAACCGACGAAGAACGTGATTACAGCTATCGTTACGCAGAACGCTACCGAGAGTGATAAGGCCGGGATGTCAGCAGTATTTAAAGAACAGAAACAGCTGGGTCTGATGAAACCCGAAACGCTTTATGCTGATGGCGGATATGTGGCTGGGCCGAGCATGGCCGAGGCTGTTGCGGAAGGTCGTGAATTGATGGGGCCGGCGCCGGCCTCGCCGAACCGCGGTGTGTACACCGCTGATGCATTTCAGGTCAATGTTGAGCGGCGCTATGCAATCTGCCCTGCAGGGAAAATCAGCACCCAGTGTGCTCGCTTAGTATGTGGCAAAACCGGCATGATTACCTATCGGTTTGAATGGTGTGGATATTGTCAAAGCTGTGTAGTGAAAAAAGATTGTCTTCATAAGGGTGAACGAAATCGCATGCTGCGGGTTAATGAACATCACACGCTTACACAAGCCCGCCGTAAACTTATGCGTACTGAAGAATTTAAAAAAGATATGCATCACCGCAACGGAATTGAAGGTACACAGAGCGAACTGGTAAGAGGATATGGATTGCGTCGGGCACGGTATCGCGGGAATAGAAAAACCAGGCTGCAAAACTACTTTATCGGCGCTGCGTGCAACATAAAACGCTGGTGCCGTCGTGTTACATGGGAGGCTCAACAATCAGCGGACAGGGTGGTAAAAGCGGAACAACCCCTTACGGTATCGGCCTAAAAGCCGGTTTCGCGTCAGTTTTCCGCTGTTAGAGGCGGTCCGGGAGAAAAAAACGGAAGCCGAAGTCGCTGTTTTTGTGTGATTTTAAATCTGAAGACTGATTTTGCGTTCTAAAAATTAAAACAAGGGGTTTTTCAGCGGAATCAATATCTTAATTGTTACAGAATTAGTTTGCGATTTTCAAACTCTTCAACTCTAAAACTCCAAATTTCTCAACTGTTATTGAATGAGTCTTTTCATTTCAGCGACCGCGTTTCTAAGTCCCACAAAAATTGCTTTTGATATGATTGAAAAGCCGATGTTCAGGCACTCCATTCCTTCTATCCTTGCAACCGGCACCGCATTGTAATAGTCAAGACCGTGTCCGGCATGCAGACGAAGATTTAACTCATTTGCAAGAAATGCCGCAAGTTGAAGCCGCTCAAGCTCTTTTGTCTGCAGTTTTTTGCCCCAGGAGGCAGCATATTTGCTGGTGCAAAGCTCTACGGTATCAGCTCCCAGATTATGAGCCACTCTTATACTCTGCGGTTCAGGGTCAACAAAAAGACTCACTTCTATGCCGGCATTAGAAATCTTTTTCACGAGATTTGAAAGTTCAGCAAGTTTCCCGGAAAGATTTAACCCACCCTGGGTCGTGACTTCGCCTGGAAATTCCGGAACAATGCAGACAGAATCAGGCCGGACCTTAAGCGCTATTTTTTCCATCTCCTTACTCTGAGACATCTCTAAATGAATAATCCCTTTGACATTTTCCCTGATTCTCAACAGGTCCTCGTCCTGTATATGCCTTCTGTCGTGCCTCAGATGCATGACGATCATGTCTGCGCCTGCATTCAATGAGACCCTTGCTACCTCAACCGGGTCAGGGTTTTTCTCCTTCCGCGCCTGTCTGAGTGTGGCAATATGATCTATATTTACTCCAAGTTTTACATTTCTCATTTTTAAATTTTCCTCCTTCTTATCACCTTTTTTCGTTGCCGCATGTTATAGGGAACGTTGTAAACTAATTAACTAACTCGGGGCACTCTCTCGTACCCTTTTAATAAGTGTTGTGTCCCCTTTTTATAATGCCTGACTATGTCCTGGACTATTTTTCTTAGCCAGGGCAATATCCTCTATTGTTTATATATTGTAAAAATCTTAATGTCCTCAGTCCATTCATT
>JACQZD010000147.1 GCA_016207865.1 Nitrospirota bacterium | reverse complement strand
TAGTGCTAATTGCTTGTAACTTTTGATGCCAATTATTTCTCTTAATTCCTCACAACTCAATTCTTTTATTTTCGTATAATAGGGCGCCTCCGGTTCGTTGAATGCCAGTGTGATTGATTTTTCTTTTGAGTCCTCAGATGGATAGTCGCTAAAATAAATGGATTTAAAGTATTGTACCATAGAGATTTTCCCCTCTAATTTATGAAAAAACTGATATAATATGATAGTTATTTCATAAAATTTTGTCAACAATTTTATGAAGAAATAGTTCGAGGGCGAGCCGAGAGGACACTCCCCACATTTCCTAATAGTGCAGTCGCCACGGGTGGCTCTCTGCTAACGCTGTGAGAAGGGTGAAAATTTAAAGCTGGCGGTTATTGAGAAATTTATAGTTCACTTACCCGTGCCCTATCCATATCCCTGCCGCAATGGCGGTAAAACTCAGCGCCAGGATTACCCAGTGGAAGGCCTGAAGCACAAAGAATATTTTTTTTGTGTCAAGCTCTTCGCCTGAAGGCTTTGTAAAGACTTTTTTGAAGATGATTTTTTCAAGACCGAATAAAAGCGACACATACAAAGTCCATACTACTATCATTATCCATGCTCCTGCGCTAAACCCCTTTTCATAAAGCAGGTAAAGACCGGACAGCCCGGCAAGAATGACCATTGCCTTTGCAATCTTTGCGACTTTGTGCTCTACTCCCTGAAACATCATGACCTGCTCCAGCGAGCTTTCAGTCCGCTGTATCATGGGGAATACAATCATTGTCACAAAAGCCACGCCTCCTATCCATACGACTATAGAAAATACATGAATTATTAATGATATTATGTAAGGCATATTCACATCCTTTCCGGGGCGCTGACCCCGAGCATTTTAAGTCCTTCTTCAAGCACCGCCTGCACCGCCCTGCACAGGCAAAGCCTTGCAGAAGTCAGCGCTTCGTTATCAGTTATTACCCTGTGTTTGTTGTAATACGAATGAAATAATTTTGCCAGCTCCTGAAGATAAAAAGTTATCCTGTGCGGTTCAAATGAAAGCGCTGCGCCTTCAAACAGCATGGGATACTGAAGGAGTTTTTTAATTATAGAAATCTCCTCCGCCTCTTTTAAAAATGCTAAATTAATCCCTTGAACCCCTGACCCCTTGAATCCTTGAACCCCTTTTTCTTCCGCTTGCCTGAATATGCTTGCTATCCTTGCAAATGCGTACTGTACATAAAAAACAGGGTTTTCAGCCGACTGCTCCTTGGCAATATCAATGTCAAAATCAAGATGACTGTCAGCCCTGCGCGTAAGAAATATGAACTTTGCAGTGTCGGCGCCGACTTCTTCAATCACCTCGCGCAGTGTTATGAACTCGCATGAACGTTTTGACATCTGCACCGGCTTTCCATGCCGGAGCAGTGAAACCATCTGAATAAGGATAACCTTGAATTTCTTCTCCGGAAGCCCGAAGGCCTTGAGCACTGACCTGAGCCGGGGGATATAGCCGTGATGGTCTGCGCCCCAGATGTCAATGATGGTATCAAATTTCCTGTCAAGCTTATCCTTGTGATAAGCGATGTCCGAGGCAAAATATGTGTACTCGCCGTCTTTTTTTATCACAACCCGGTCCTTGTCGTCGCCGAATTTCGCGGACGCAAACCACAAGGCGTCATCCTGCTTATAAAGAAGCCCCATCTGCCTGAGTACAGCAAGGGAGTCGTCAACATCGCCTTTTTCATAAAGCTCTTTTTCGCTCTGCCACTTGTCAAATGCAACTCCGAAATCACGGAGGTCGTCTGCAATCTGTGCGAGCATTTTTTTATAAGCGTAATTCATGAAAAAATTTCCGCATTCGTCAAACGATGTACCGAGATATTTATTGCCGGTGTTTTTAATTATCTCCTCTGAGATGGATTCTATATAAGCGCCGTGATAGCCGCTCTCAGGGAATTTGATATCGTTCCCAAGCGCCTGCTGATACTTTGCATAAACAGACTGTCCCAGCATCTTTACCTGCACCCCTGCATCATTGATATAATATTCCTTCTGAACCTTATAGCCTGCGGCTTGAAGGATATTGCTCAGGGCATTGCCGACCGCGGCGCCCCTGCCGTGCCCAATGTGAAGGGGACCCGTGGGATTGGCGCTTACAAACTCAATCTGCACCTTTCTGCCGTTGCCTATATCAACTCTCAGGAATAAATATTCGTTGCTTAATAGTCTTTCAAGACTTTGATATAAATATTCTCTTTTAAATGTAAAGTTAATAAACCCCGCCCCTGCCACTTCAATCTTTTCAAATATGTTGTCCCTCCCGGCCGCCTTAATGGTATTTACAATCTCTCCGGCAATTTCCCGCGGCGGTTTTTTAAGGGCCTTTGCAAGGCTCATCGCAAGGGTAGTGGTAATATCTCCGAGCGATTCGTTTCTGGGGATTTCCACTTCAATATTTGTCTTGATACCTTCAGGCAGTTCCCACTGTTTTTCAAGCCTCTTAAGCGCCGCCTGAACTATGTCAATAATTTCCTGTTTCATAAGTAATAAGTTTAAAGATTACTTAAAGCTAAGTCAATGGAAAGGCGCCTGCCCATAACAACCGCTTTCCTTGACATTTACCGCCCCCTGTGTTAATTTCAAATTGATGATTAATATGAAAAAAATATTAATTGTTGCGGCAGGCCTAATACCCTTGGCTTTTATCTTATATCCGGTCTTT
>JACQZD010000031.1 GCA_016207865.1 Nitrospirota bacterium | reverse complement strand
TGTTCTTCATGTGAAATACCCTGCCTTGTTTTCATTGTCTTTTTCATAAGCTGCTGTCTCCAAGTTCCCGTTTCTCAGTTCTTAAGTAAATGATACCCTACCCACCTACCCTATGTCAAGAGAAATTTATGCGCTTCTTCTGTATACTACAGACAACTGAACAACTATGCACTCCCAACATTTCGGGGTGAAGTATCTAAACCGTCATTCTGGCTTGTCCATCCCGAAGTTTCGGGATTCATGAAGGATTCCCGATCCCGAAGCTTCGGGAGGAATGACACCGAGAAGGATTCTTTAATTAAGGCCACACGGAGGATTTATGAAATATCAGACCGGCAGAGCCGGACGGATTATTGTTGCGAGATTTGAGGACAGGGAAGACATACTTGAAAATCTTGCAGTTATAGCTAAAAAGGAAAATTTAAAAGCCGGGATTTTTTATCTTATTGGGGGAATACGGGAAGGCAGAATAGTAGTCGGCCCTGAAAAGGATGAGATGCCGCCGAAACCGGTATGGAAACAACTCGGAGAAAGCCATGAGGTTGTCGGCATAGGGACAATTTTCCGGCAGGCGGATGAGCCTAAGATACACTTTCACGGAGCCTTCGGCAAAAAAGACATGGTCAAGGTCGGATGCCTGCGGGAGCAATCCGAGACATTCTTCGTGCTTGAAGCGGTTATTATTGAGATTGAAGGGGTAAATGCAGTCAGGGAGCTGGACCCCGTCTCGGGGCTTACGCTTTTGAAACTATAGCTGTTTCATTCCTGCGGCTTTATATTAATCCCGAGTTTTTTTATTTTTACTCTCAATGTATTGCGGTTTATTCCAAGGAGTCTTGACGCCTTCAGCTGATTGCCGCCTGTCTCAGCAATGACCATCGCAATTAATGCCTTTTCCACTTCTGTTATAACGGTGTCGTAAAGATTAAATTTTTCAAGGCGCTTTATATTCCGCATAAACCATTTAAGTCTTTCCTCAATAAACCCTCCGATGGACTTTACCCGCTTCTGCCTGATATCAAAATCCTCCCTCTGCAGCACATCTGCGTCTGATAAAATGCACGCCTTCTTAACTGCATCTTCAAGCTCCTGCTCGTCCTTCCAGTCATGAGTCAGGATATATTCTCCGGCCTCTTTTGAAAGCTCTTTACGGCCCGTCTTCACCTGCCGGTCGGCTAATTGAATAAAGCGCCCTGCAAGCGGCAGTATTTCATCTCGCCTTTCCCATAACGGTATATCCTGTTGAAGAGGAGATTTCTCATCCATGGCAGTCCCCATTTATATATCCTTTCGCACAACGATTCTTTGATAGAATTCGCACTTTTTGCAATCGCCCAGTTTTTGCGCGATGGCTCCGCTTACTTTTTTGCCGCAGAAGGTCCCTGCAACCACCCAGCACATCCTGCCGTAGTTGGGATATGCGGCGCATTTCATCACCGCCGCAGCCCCTTCTGTCTTCTCAACGCCGCATTTTTGAAATTCCCAGCACATTGTCTTGACGGCTTCCTCCCTGCTCTGATACGGGAAGAACAGCCTGAAAACAGCTCCCTTGCCCTGCGCGCTTTCCACCATTATTGATCCGTTGTGTTCATCCATGATTTTTTTGCAGATGGACAGACCGAGGCCGGTGCCGGTGCCTATTTTCTTTGTTGTGAAGAAAGGCTCAAATATAATGTCCAATTTATCATCAGGTATGCCGTGTCCGGTGTCCGCAATCTCAACAACAACATAGTCGGCGTCGTACATACGCCGCATAAAAGTGCTTACGCCCAAAGTCCCGCTCTCATGCATTGCGTCTATTGCATTGCCTATTATATTATTTACTGCCTGAACTGCCTGATCCTTGTCTATCAGGACCTGCGGAAGCGACAAATCTAAATTTTCTTTTACCTGAATTGACTGCTCCTCCAGCATGCTTGAAAAGGCGTTAAGCGCCTCCCTTATTACTTCATTTATACCATAGTGTTGAAGGCTGAACCTTGCTTCACGTGAAAATATAAGGACATCCTTCAGTATCCTTTCAAGCCTGTCCACCTCGGAAATCATAAGGTCGGTATACCCCCTTTCCTTTGTGCCTGCGGGAAATTTTTTATTCAGCCTTCTGGCAAACCCGCCAATTGACGTCAACGGATTCCTGATATCGTGTGCTATATCCGCAGTAACACGGCCTATGGCGGCAAATTTTTCAGCCTGCACAACCCGTCCCTGAAGATTCCTCAGCGCATCTATGGACTTTTGCAGATCCTTATTGAGATTTTCTATCCTGCCCTTGTCCTTCTTGAGCCTGTTGGAAAGCATGCCGATAGGTACGGCTATTAAAAAAAGTACTGCGGCTTTGATAAAAAAATCATTCCACTGAAATTCCGTAAGATTGGCTCCGCTGCTTAAGAAGTACAGCACTGCCGACACTGCCGCCACACCGGTGCCTATGATATGCCCATAGTAAAAAGCATACAGCGCCGTCATCAGATAAAACGCACTGAAGAACTCGCTGTCAAACCCACATGTTAGATTTACAAGCAGCGCGATAAAAGAAAGATCAAAAAAAAGCGAAACCAGATAGATAATTCTCTTCCTCTGCGGAAAGACAAAAAGCCAGAAGTATACAATGAGACTGTAAACGGCAAAATAAACAAAAAGAGCGCCGATATCCCAGACAGTTCCTTTTGAAATGTCTGAAAATAAAAGCCAGCCAACCCCTCCGGCAAAGACAACGCTGCGCAGAACAATAAATGCAGTATCGGCAATTTCTATCTGGGCTTTAACTATGTCCCACTGCGCCTTTAATTTATTGCAAATGCGGCTGCTCATTTTTATATAAAGGGAATACAGGGTTTATTGATCTTCCCTGCGGCAAGTCGAAGCGACCCTTCGCAGTTTTATCAAAAATTTTTTATTCCACATTTCATCCACTGCGTTTTCACAGCAAAACACAGTAAAAATCAAGGACTTGTAAAAACTGCACTTTATCCTTGACATATACAACATATTGTGGTTTAATCATGTTTAACCTCTAAATAGAGGGGTAAGCGGCATGGAGCATCCACTTGGAAGATTAAACACGTCAGAGGTTTAAAAAGAGGGAAATGATACTTAAACCACTATAATCATCGGCAACAGTAAACAATAGAAATGAAAGATAATAAACATGTCTTATAAAATAATTTGCGGCAGTTGCACTGAAAAACTAAAGTCAAAAAAACTAAAAGGCATTGACCTTACGTTTCTTGATCCGCCTTTTAATCAGGGCAAAGAGTATGCTGAGCACGATGACAATCTACCCGATGAAATCTATTGGCAGTGGATGCAAGAAATATGTTCGAGTATCTATGCCCTAACCTCTAATGGCGGGGCAATTTATTTTATGCAGAGAGAAAAAAATACAGAATATGTATTGAACTGTCTTAGAACATCCGGTTGGAACTTACAAAATTTGATAGTCTGGAAAAAGAAAAGTTCAGCAGTGCCTTGCAGTAACAAGTTTGGTAAACACTACCAGATAATTGCTTTCGCTACAAAAGGAAAGAAATCTCGTGTATTTAACCGCTTGCGAATTAATCCATCTCTGCCTGCGGGTTATAAGCTTGAACGTGAAAACGGCCTGTACGTAACAGATGTATGGGATGATATACGGGAGCTTACTTCAGGCTATTTTGCCGGAGATGAAGCGCTAAGAAATCTAAATGGCGAAAGATTTCATAAACAACAAGCTCCTATTTCATTGCTCTTGCGTATTATACTTTCATCAACAAAAATCGGTGATACAGTTTTAGACCCGTTTGCAGGAACAGGGACAACTTTGGTTGTTGCAGAACAATTAGGCAGGAAATCCCTGGGGATAGAACTCGATCCTATGAATGTGGAATGTATCGAAAACAGGCTGACAGATTTCAGGAATGATGATAATATTCAAAGATATTTCAAAGACTATATTCACACAGAAAACTTAAGTGAGATATGGGATACTGATGAAATTATTTCAACTAACAAAAACAAGGTTTTAAGCTTATTTCGGTAAATAAAATGTATTCTATTTATCACTTTTTTAAATCATTATTAGATAAAAAACATTTTTTCACCCAAGTGAAAAAATTAGAGGATTTCCCTTTCAAGAAAGGGTTGCTGTCCTGTAAAAATGTCGGGAAGTTTCCTGATATGGCAATACGCATTAATAAGTCATCTGTTCTATTTACCGGTGGAGAACTTATTGAATTAAAAGACAGCGATTCTTATACTGTTTCATCCTTCAATTCAACAATCCCTACAGGGAAAAAGGAGATTTCAAAAATTATCACTGGAAAGAACAGTAAAACAAAGTTACAAAGTGAATTAATTTAAATAAAAAGGGGGGAGTTATGCAGGCACTTAACGGTCTTACTCTTACATCCAATGCATTAAAGGTTCTTGAGAAAAGGTATTTGAAGAAAAACGAGGAGGGCAATATCGTTGAAACCCCAGATGTAATGTTCAGCCGCGTTGCAAAGGCAGTCGCAAGCGCAGATGCGGCTTACGGCAAATCACAGGCTGTGGTTGAAAGTATTGAGAAAAAGTTTTACGAGCTGATGACATCGCTTGAATTCCTCCCCAACAGCCCTACCCTTATGAATGCCGGCAGGCCGCTGGGGCAGCTTTCCGCATGCTTCGTCCTTCCGGTAGAAGACTCCATGGAATCCATCTTTGAAGCAGTGAAGCATGCTGCGATAATACATAAGTCAGGCGGCGGCACGGGTTTTTCATTTTCAAATCTGAGGCCCAAGGGTGATGTTGTGGGCTCAACCAAAGGCATTTCATCCGGACCCATTTCCTTCATGACAGTCTTTGACTCCGCTACAGAGGCCATAAAACAAGGCGGTACAAGGAGGGGCGCAAACATGGGCATACTGCGCGTGGACCATCCGGACATCCTTGATTTCATCACTGCCAAAGACCATAACCATAAGCTCAATAATTTCAATCTTTCAGTTGCATTAACAGATGTATTCATGAAGGCGCTGGAAAAAGATGGGGAATACGATTTAATTAATCCGCACACCCAAAAGTGCGTGCGCAGTCTTAAGGCAAAGGAAGTTTTTAATCAGATAGTCAGCCACGCATGGAAAAACGGAGAGCCGGGCATTGTTTTTATTGACAGGATAAACGGCTCCAATCCAACGCCGAAACTCGGAGTCATTGAAAGCACCAATCCGTGCGGCGAACAGCCTCTTTTACCCTATGAATCCTGCAACCTGGGCTCCATCAATCTTGCAAAGCACGTTAAGAGCGACGCATTGCACATTGCCGACGTGGACTGGGAAAAACTCAGGAAGACCACGCGGACGGCGGTACATTTCCTTGACAATGTTATTGACGTTAATAAATATCCGCTTGCGATAATAGATGAAACCACAAAGTCAAACAGGAAAATAGGGCTTGGAGTCATGGGCTGGGCTGATATGCTTATTCAGCTCGGCATCCCGTATAATTCAGGCGAGGCGTCAAAGCTTGCAACCGAGATAATGCGATTCATCCAGACCGAAGGCAGGAAAAAATCCGAAATGCTGTGTGAAGAAAGGTGCGCATTCCCCAGTTTTGCGGCAAGCACATACAGCGGCGGAGCGCCTCTTAGAAATGCCACCATTACGACCATTGCGCCGACAGGGAGCCTTTCAATCATTGCCGGCTGTTCAAGCGGCATAGAGCCTTTATTTGCAGTGTCTTTCGTGCGGAATGTGCTTGAGGGCACAAAACTTTATGAGGTTAATCCCTATTTTGAAAGCATCGCAAAAGAAAGGGGCCTCTGGAGCAAAGAGCTTATTGAAAAAATTGCCGAGAAAGGGAGTATTCAGGAGTTCAGTGAGATACCCGACGATATAAAGAAAGTGTTTATCAC
>JACQZD010000118.1 GCA_016207865.1 Nitrospirota bacterium | reverse complement strand
CACCGGAAGCCTTTACGACATCTGTAACAAAACAAAAAATATTGAAGAAGTAATCTTTTACACCGGCATCAACAACCTTAAGCTCATCCTTTCAAGCATAGACCTCGTGGGCGCCGAGGTTGAACTCACCGAGAAAACAGGAAGGGAGTCCATATTAAGAAATGCGCTGGAGCCTGTAAAATCCAGGTATGATTTTATCTTCATAGACTGCCCGCCGGCATTGAGCCTTCTGACCCTCAACGCCCTTGTGGCGGCAGGCAGCATACTGGTGCCGATGCAGTGCGAGTACTATTCACTGGAGGGAATAGGCTCTCTGATTAAAACAATTACGCTTGTAAAGGGCGCATTTAATCCTCTGCTTGAGATTGAGGGGATTTTACTTACGATGTTTGACGGAAGGAATACGCTTACAAATCAGGTTGCCGATGAATTAAGACGGCATTTCAAAGACAAGGTTTACAAAACAATAATCCCGAGAAATGTGACCCTTGCCGAAGCGCCGAGTCACGGCAAGCCTGTTATCTTGTATGATGACCATTCAAAGGGCGCGCAGAGCTATATATCACTGGCTGAGGAGGTAATCGGCAATGAAAACCGCGTTGGGTAAAGGTCTTTCCGCATTAATACCAGGCACAGAAAACACTATGGAAGCCGGCACACCTATGGGCGCGGTGCTTGAGCTTGATATAAATAAAATAGTTCCAAATGAATACCAGCCGAGAAGGGTTTTTAAGGATGCAGCTCTTCAGGAGCTTGCGCAGTCAATTAAAGAAAAAGGCATTATTCAGCCTGTAATCGTAAGGTGCGGCGACGACGGCACATATAAATTGATTGCCGGCGAGCGAAGGCTGAGGGCGGCAAAAATCGCCGGTCTTGCGGTAATCCCCGCGCTTATAAAAGAGGCGGCTCCTCAGGAGGCAATTGAACTTGCGCTTATAGAAAATATTCAAAGGGAAGAATTAAACCCCCTTGAAACGGCAGAGGCCTTTCAAAGACTCATTAATGAATTTAACCTTACTCACGATAACCTTTCCAAGAGAGTCGGGAAAGACAGGGCAACTGTAACCAATTATCTCAGGATATTAAAACTTCCTGCTGAAATCAGGACCTGGATTTCAGAGTGTGCAATAAGCATCGGGCATGCAAAGGACCTGCTTCAGATAGAAGACGCGCGGGTGCAGATGGATAAAGAAATAAAGATAATAAAAAAAGGATTGAGCGTCAGGGAGACTGAGGCGCTGACTAAGAAAGCCCTTTTAACTGTTCCTGCGAAGGTTTCATCAGGATGGAAGGAGCCTCAGATTGCAGCGCTTGAAGAACAACTCATGCACAGCCTTGGAACAAAGGTCCACTTGATTCATAAAGGCAAAAAAGGCGGAAAGATAGAGATAATGTATTATTCCCTTGACGAGCTGGACAGGCTTTTGGAAATACTGGCAACTTAAACGGCAATAAAACCTGCAAGACAGAAAGGGGCTGACCCTGCAGTGTCAGCCCCTTTTCTGTTGGGTTAGTTAATTTTTCTTTTTGGTTTTTTTAGCCTTTTTCTTCGGCGCACATGTTCCGCAACCCATTTTTTTACCTCCTTTTAAAAATTCATATGTCAACTGCAAATCTAATTATCATTTTACCATTTAACAAAATAAAGTCAACCGTTTTCAAGCTCTGTTCTTCGGGCTTTTGTGCGGATGCCATTCCCACAAGCCCCGTACAAGTCGGGACAGGCTCCGCGCGTACGGAATCCTTCTGAGCACCCTCGGAAAGATTCCGGACAAGCCGGAATGACGGATAGGGATATGTGCCCACAGGAATCCCGGAAAAACCTCAATTTTATAAACTCAAGCCTTGCAGTTTTTTTAGCAAGCTTAATTATTATTGACAGTTTTCCGATTCAGTCATATTATTAAACATAACCCCAATATAAGGAAACGGCATGAAAACAACAAAACTGTTTTATGTTTTTCTTATTGTATTTGCAATTGTTTTAACACACAGCACTGCCCGGGCTGAAAAATTCAACCTCGCAATAATGCAGGGTGAAAAAAATGCCGCCCTTAAATTTAAGCCGTTAGTCGCATATCTGCAGAAAAAGGGCATTGATGTTAACCTTATTGAAGCGCCCAATTTCTCTGCTGCGGCAAAAATGTTTGCTGCCGGGACTGTTGATGCCATGTTCAGCGGCTCAGGCATAGCAGGCACCATGATTATCAAGGGCTTGGCTGTGCCATTAGTCCGGCCTTTAAGCAGGGAAGGCCACAGTACTTATCATGCTGTTATTATTACACATGAGGGCTTACCTGAATTTACCGGCTCCGGGGACTATTTTAAAGACAAAAAAGTTGTATTCTGCTCTCTTGCCTCGGCAGGTGAATTTTATTATCATTCAATCCCCGGGGTCAGCGCTGTTAATGCGACTATTATCAAAGCCTCTTCTCATGACAGCGCAATTGAGATGCTTGCGCACGGCCTCGGCGATATTGCAATAGTGAAAAATCATGTATGGAATAGAATAAAAAGCAAATATCCAAATCTTAAGCTTATAGGCGAGGATAAGAGCGAAAATCCCGACGGCACCCTGATTGTTTCCAATAAAACCGACTCCAAACTCGCAGCAAAGATTTCCGAGGCATTGCTTTCACTGAAAGACGATACCTCTACACAGGCTTATCTGGCACGGAATGAATTGGATATTCAGGGATATATTAAGACAACAAAAGAAGATTTCAAACATACCCTTGTGTTACTGAAAAAAGCCGGAGTTGATAAGTCGTTTGATTTTACCTTTAGGAATTGATAATTTCTCATAATTATCTTATTAATACTGCCTTGAATTCGCTATTCTATGATATAATTTTAAAACTATATGAGGAAACTGATAAAATTCCTGCTGGTTATAGTTTTACTCATAGTATCAGTCACAGCGCAGGCCGCCGGAGCTTCGGCTGACCTGACACAGCTTGACCTTGAACAACTCCTGGAGCTTGAGGTTGTCACTGTCTACGGCGCCTCAAAGTTTGAGCAGAAAGTCACCGAAGCCCCTGCCTCTATAAGCATCGTCAGCGATGATGAAATAAAAAAATACGGATACCGCACTATTGCCGACATACTAAAAAGTGTCAAGGGCTTTTATATCACAACTGACAGAAATTATACTTTTATAGGGGTAAGGGGGTTTGGCAGGCCCAGCGATTATAATACGCGCATACTGCTTCTGGTGGACGGTCACAGGCTTAATGATAATATTTTTGACGTTTAAAAGGCATGGAGATTTCTGGCGAAGCCGGCAGTCTTGAAACATATAAAGGCAGGCTGAGCTACGGCAACAAATTTCAAAACGGTATGGAGCTGCTCATCTCCGGCTCGGCATATGACAGTCAAGGGAAGGGGCGGCTTTTTTACAAGGAATTTAATGACCCTGCCACAAATAACGGCATTGCAGAAAATACAGACGGCGACAAATATGAGAGCTTTTTTACCAAGCTCTCATTCCATGATTTCACCCTGCACAGCGGGTATTCTTACAGAGAGAAGAGAATTCCAACGGCGTCTTACGGTACAGTATTTAATTCCTCCGGCACATATACTGTTGATGAATGGAGATATATAGACTTAAAGTACGAACACGATTTTTCAAAAAAAATAGACGTAATGGCGCGGCTCTACTACGACCGCTATTATTATTTCGGCGATTACCTTATTAATCGTCCTCCGGTTACGCAAAACAAGGATTCTGCAACGGGCGAGTGGTGGGGCGGAGAGCTGAAATTTGCTGCAAAACCGGTTAAGACGCATAAACTAATTCTGGGTTTTGAATACCGTGATAATTTAACTCAGGACCAGGGCAATTATGACGAGTCGCCTTATTCTTCAATCCTTAATTACAGCACTGAGTCAAATAACCGCGGGGTGTATCTGCAGGATGAGATTTCAATAATTAAAGACCTGATTTTAAATCTCGGGCTCCGGTATGATTATTCCAATGTCTTTGGGGAAAATACCAGCCCGAGGCTTGCACTAATTTACAGCCCTTTGAAAAAAACTACTTTCAAACTATTATACGGAGCAGCCTTCCGCTATCCCAATGCATATGAGCTTTATTATGATGACGGGGGAACTACACAAAAAGCGAATACCAACCTGAAGGCAGAGGAAATACAGACTTATGAAGCAGTTTATGAGCAATATCTCGGTGAGCATTTCCGCTCTTCCGTATCCTACTTCCAATATAACATCAATGACCTCATCTCGCAGGAGACAGACCCGGCAGACGGTCTGCTGGTGTTCAGAAACGTTGAGGAGATTAAAGCCAAAGGCACGGAACTGGAGATGGAGGGCGTATGGGCTAATGGATTACAGGTACAGGCAAGTTACACTTATCAGGAAACTGAGAACAATTAGACGTATTTATCAATGAAAAACTGCATAAGATATTTATTTTTATTATTGCTGGCTATATTAATCACCGCCCTGCACGCACATGCGCAGTATGCAAGGCCTGCCTAGTATGAAGACAAGGCGGCGTTTATCTATAACTTTGCCAAATTTATTGAGTGGCCGGCAGATGCAGGCGCATCTATGAATTTATGTGTTTATGGAGAAGACCCCTTCGGACCTGCGCTTGATTCAATCAACGACAAACTTGTAAGAGACAAAAAAGTAGTCGTTAAACGGATTAAATATCCTCAGCAGTTAAAACCCTGCCAGATTATTTTTATCAGCGCCTCGGAAAAAGAGCACCTGCCCCAGATACTGGATGCCGTTGAAAATTTAAGCATCCTGACTGTTGGTGATACAAATGGATTTGCCCATCAGGGGGTAGTAATCAATTTTTTCATTGAGGATGAAAAAGTACGGTTTGAGATTAATCCGAAGGCGGCGGAAGACGCAGGCTTGAAAATCAGTTCAAAACTCCTGAAACTCGGGAGAATAGTCAAGGGGAGCAATTGAAAATAAAACCATTTAAAGACATCCCGCTGAAGCAGCAGCTTATATCTATCAGCCTGCTGACGACTGGGGTTGCACTGCTTCTGACAGGCATTGTACTGATTGCCGGGGAGATTATGTCGTACAGGTCTTCACTGGTGGAAAATCTTACTGCTCAGGCAAAGATCATTGGAAACAATTCCACTGCCGCACTGACTTTCAATGACCAGAAAGCCGCGGAGGAAACACTCTCAGCCCTGAAATCCGTCCCGGACATTGATTATGCCCTGATTTATGCTAAAGACGGCAGTGTCTTTGCCAAATACAAGAGGAAAGACATTAAGGGAGATTCTCCAGCTCCAGAGATTCAGGAAGACAGCCATGATTTTGGAGCAGAGCATTTAACCCTGTTTCAGAGCATCGTCCTTGACAGGGAGGTAATAGGCACTGTTTTTATACAATGTGATTTGGACAAACTTTATAAAGGGATAGCATGGAATACAGGGGCTGTATTTGTCTTAATGGCAGTATCTATTTTTATCGCCTTCCTTTTGATGTCAACGCTTCTGCAAAGCATAACAAAACCAATGATGAGCATTATACAGCTCATGAAAACCATATCTACAACCAAAAACTACACATTGAGGTCGCCGATTAAAAGGCAGGATGAAATCGGGGACTTATCCGGCGGATTCAACGAAATGCTTGAACAGATACAGGCAAGGGATGCGGAAATCAAACGCTCTTATGAACAGCTCCTGCAGGAATTCACAGTGCGCAGGCAGGCGGAAGATACCATAAAACATATGGTTTATTACGATTCCCTTACAGGACTGCCTAACCGGGTGCTGTTTACTGACAGGCTGTCGCAGGTTATATTTCAGTCCCAGCGCTCTAATAAGAAACTGGCCGTGATGTTCCTTGACCTGGACCGGTTTAAGAACATCAATGACACGCTGGGGCATCCGACAGGAGACCTGTTGCTCAAGGCGGTGGCTGACAGGCTGTTAAAATCACTCCGTCAGTCAGACACCATTTCACATGATGTAACTGATGAATTTACCATTTCACGCCATGGAGGCGATGAATTTACCATACTTCTTCCGGGCGTCAACCATGTCCGCGACGCCGCCAGAGTGGCGCAGAAGGTGCTGGATACGCTGACAGAACGATTCAGGGTGGGCGTCCATGAACTTTTTATCTCCGCAAGCGCCGGTATCAGCATGTTCCCAACAGACGGCGATAACGCTGAAACCCTTATTAAAAATGCGGATATCGCGATGTACACGGCGAAAGAGCACGGCAGAAACAATTATCAGTTTTTCACATCTTCCATGAACGCCTCGGTATTTGAGCGTCTGACAGTGGAAAACAGCATGAGAAAGGCGATTAAAAAAGACGAGTTTTTCATGCACTATCAGCCCCGCGTTAATATAAAAACTGGCCGGATTACAGGCATGGAGGCGCTGGTCCGGTGGCAGCATCCTGAGTTCGGTTTGGTCCCGCCGGCGCAGTTTATCCCTCTTGCGGAGGAGACAGGTCTCATCATTCCGATTGGCGAGCAGATACTCTGGAAGACCTGCAAGCAGAATAAGACATGGCAGGACTCGGGGCTTCCTCATCTCCGTGTAGGCGTTAATCTTTCAGCAAGGCAGTTCCAGCAGCAGAACCTGGTTGAAATGATTGCCTTGGCCCTGAACAACACAGGGCTCAGCCCGGCATCGCTTGAGATTGAAATAACTGAAAGCACTATTATGAAAGACGTCGGCCGTACGGTCCGCATACTGAACAAAATTTATGACATGGGCATTCAAATCGCCATTGATGATTTCGGCACAGGGTATTCATCATTAAGCTATCTAAAGGCCTTCCCCATTGATATGCTGAAAATTGACCGCAGTTTTATGATGGGAGTTACTATTAACCAAAGTGATGCGGCTATTGTCAACGCCATTATTGCCATGGCGCATATCCTTAAATTAAAGGTAATCGCAGAGGGAGTTGAGACAGAGGAGCAGTTGCAATTCCTGCGCTCAGGCCTGTGCGATGATGTACAGGGATACTTCTTCAGCAGGCCCCTGCCTCCAGATGAATTTGAACAGCTTCTTAAAAATAATCCGTGGGAAAAAGAAGGGAATAAGAGCTTGTAAAACAGGGCCCTCCATAAAAAGTCGTCATTTTCGCGAAAGCGGGAATCCAGGGTTTTTAAGAAGAGCCTTCAATTTGACTTTGAAGCGCTTATTTTGTTAGTGTTTAAGACCTCTTTTTTTATCTCTCCAAATCCGGCGGTGTAGCTCAGTCGGTTAGAGCATACGGCTCATATCCGTAGTGTCGCTGGTTCGAGTCCAGCCACCGCCACTTAACTTTTAGCAATCGGATATTTCTTTTGTTTTACGGCGGGCTTGGGAGCTATACGTTCCAACTCATCAATGTCTTTGATAATTATTTTTTTCTTAGCCGTAAAACTGTCAAAGAGTTTTTTTTGTTTTTCAGGCATGACACTATGAAACAAGATATACGATGCTATCGTATAAAAAGTCAAGATACTATACGATTCAGGCAGATATGTAAGATACTTCGTTAAATTGTAATGACTGCACCCATCAGTGAACATCTTGGAAAGATGTTCACTGATGGGCGTCTAATCTAAAAAGTCAGGACGCATTTCCGTTGTTTCTATTTCCCTATCTTCTTCATCAGCCATGCCATGTTTTCGCCGAGCACCTGCATGGTCTTAAGCCCTTCCTCATCTTTTTCAACCTCGCCCTTTTCACGGCCGACGCCCATGTTCCAGTAGATTGAACCCGGGACAATCATCTGGCCGATAAGAAAAAAATGGTTGATTGTGTCAAAGACATGTATTGCGCCGCCTCTGCGCTCGGCAACTACTGCCGCGCCTGCTTTACGCCTGAACATATCCCCGTTGGCCCTTGAGACCATGCCGGCGCGGTCTATGAGCGCCTTTAATTCTGTTGAGACATCGGCAAAATATGTAGGCGAGGCCAGGATAATGCCGTCTGCCTCAAGCATGTTCTTTATACATTCATTTACAATGTCATTTTTAACCGCGCATCGCCGGTCTTTATTTTTCCAGCATTTATAGCAGGCAATACATCCCCTGATTTTTTTGCCTGACAATTGCACCATCTCGGTCTTAATCCCCTTTTTATTAAGCTCTTTAAACACATGCCTTACGAGGATTGCGGTGTTTCCGTCCTTGCGGGCGCTTCCGTTAAAGGCTATGACCTTCATATTTTTCCTCCTTTTATTTCCCTTAATCACTGTCCTGTTACATTATAATTCCCGCCGGCTATGCCATGGGAAGCCGCACCGTAGTAAAGCGTTCCGTCCGGTCTGCGTATTTCCAGCCCCACGGCATCAGTGCTTCCATCAGTTATTGTTGCAGTAAAAGTGCACCCTGAAATAGTTTCTGTCACGCCGTTTGTTACCTTTGATACTGTGCCTAAGCCGGTGACTGCCGCAGTGCCTCCTGATGCAGTGATGCCGGAGATTGATGCACTTGTAAAATAAACCCTTGTTCGGGTGTAGTAATATTTGAGATAGCCTGTTTCAAGAAATGCCGCATTTACATTTACGGACAGGCTCGCTCTGAATAACGGCGTTGGATAGTTGAAGCCGTTTCCTGAAACCAAACTTACGGGCGTTGCCGGATTGCAGTCGTTGTCTGTTCCATCGTTAATTATCTCTGCCGCTCCGGGATTAATTGAGGGATCAGTGTCATCGCAATCAACATCCGCGGCATAGCCGTCATTGTCGCTGTCAATTTCCTGAGAGGCGTTTGTCGCGTATTTAAGGGCAGAGTTAATCCAGTCATAGTAGCTGATATGTATATTATCCCCGGCATCCAAATCTATGGCGGTATACCCGCCTACGAAACCATCGGAATCCACAATGGAAGCAATCCAGCTTCCTGATGCATTTGTCGCATACTTAAGGTAGGAATTGCCCCAGTCAAAGTAGCTGATATGCGCATTGTCACCGGAATCCACTGCTATGGAGGTATACCAGCCCACATAGCCGTCAGAGTCAACGGTTGCAGTAACCCAGCCCCCTCCGGCATTTGTGGCATATTTGAGGATGGAATTCCAATCATCATAGTAGCTTATATGTATCTTGTTATTTGAATCTGCGGCTATGGAAGAATACCAGCCGGTAAAATCAGAAGGGTCAATAATTGAAATCGCCCAGCTTCCTCCGGCATTTGTGGCATATTTGAGGATGGAACTATAGCTGTCGCGGTAGCTGATATGCGCCTTGCCGTTGAAATCAACTGCTATGTCGCAGGAACTGCCGACGTCGCCTTCAGAGTCTACGACTGTTGTAACCCAGCTTCCTCCGGCATTTGTGGCATATCTCAGGTCCCGGTTGATACCGTCCCAGTAACTTATATGCGCCATATTATTTGAATCAAGGGCAATTGCATTAAACGAATACGCATTGCCGGAAGCATCCACTGTGGTTGTAATCCACACACCCCCGGCGTTCACAGCGTATTTAAGGGTATGATTGGTATTGTCATAATAGCTGATATGTATTTTATTGTTGGAATCAACAGCTATTGATGTCATACGGCCTGTATCGCCTTCGGCATCAACGGTTGTAAAGCTCCAGTTCCCGAAGGCATTTGTAACATATTTAAGGTCTCCGTTTGTTCCATCATAATAACTGATGTGCACCGCATTGTTTGAATCAACGGCTATTGACGTATCCCTGCCCGTGCTCCCGTCAGAGTCCAGAGTAGTAATAAGCCAGCCTGAGGCATGTGCGCTGACACCGGATAATAAAATACAGCACAGCAATACGATAAATTTTAAGAGCAAGCTCCTTTTGCCAAAACTCATAGCACCCTCCTTTAAGCAGTCATATTTTTATATCAAATTGTAGTCAGAGAATTCCTCGAAGCTCCGCTTCGGGGTGTAACTTATCGTTTTTCGTTGTCATTCCCGCTTGTCGGGAATCCTTTTTGAAGAGAGATTCTGGACAAGCCAGAATGACATAGCAAAAAGTCATTTTCAATCTGTATCTTTAAATATAAAAAATACTAAATTTTATTTTAAGTAACCATTCAGTTATGGGTGGTAATGTGAGAATTGTAGTAAATAAATAGCAGCAAAGTTCGCCTACCACTACTTAGATCTTATTTGACTTT
>JACQZD010000113.1 GCA_016207865.1 Nitrospirota bacterium | reverse complement strand
TGAATTGCTAAAGGAGATTTGCAGTATAGTCAATGGTCCCGTGAGCGCCGAAGCTGTGAGTCTTGAGGCTGAAAAGATGATTGCAGAGGCTAAAGAATTATCCATGATTCATCAGAATATTGTTGTAAAAATTCCTATGACAAAAGACGGGCTGAAGGCTACCAAGGCGCTTTCAAGCATCGGCATTAAAACAAATGTCACTCTCTTGTTTTCTCCATCGCAGGCTTTGCTTGCGGCAAAGGCAGGGGCGACCTATGTAAGCCCTTTTGTGGGAAGGCTTGATGATATAAGCCATTACGGCATGGAACTTGTAAGCCAGATACTTGAGATTTACGATAACTATGATTTTCGCACTGAAGTGATTGTCGCAAGCATACGGAATCCGCTTCATGTCGTTGACGCCGCGAGGATGGGCGCCCATATTGCGACAATACCCTTTTCCGTTATTGAACAGCTTGCCAAACACCCGCTGACAGACATAGGGATTGAGAAATTTTTAAAAGACTGGGAAAAAGTGCCGAAGTAACAGGGCACATAGAGCAAAGGCATGTATGCCTTTATTTCTCCTCTAATAAGAGGGAGAGGGGTGTGTTTATTAATCTGTCATTCCGGCTTGTCCTGAATCGTTCCACAAAGGCATATATGTCCTCAAAATCTTTAGAAAGCAGCAATGATTACTATCTGTCATGCTGCAAAAAGTTTTGAGTATTTGTTTTTGAACTGTTTATAAAAGGCAGCATGACATTATAGGTGTTGCACTAAAGCTTTTTCGGACACACATGCCTTTGTAGTTGAGTGGTTTTTTGTTTGTTATTCCGGTGACAATAGAATAGCGAGGAACTGCAATGCCGATTTTTGAATATCAATGTCAGGGATGTGAAGAGGAGTTTGAAAAACTCGTCTCCAGTTCAAATAAAACCATTGAAATTTTATGCCCCAAATGCAATTCAAAAAATGTTAAGAAAAAATTCTCGGTATTCGGCATGGGCGGCGCGGGAAAAAATTCCGGCTCCTCAGGGTCCAGTTGTCATTCGTGCAGTTCGTCGTCGTGCAGTACATGCCATTAAAGACCGTGATGCGTAATGCGTAATTACAGACAACTGATACCAGTTTTAGTTGTTTTCCTTTTTTTATTCCTTCATCTGTTTTATGCTCCTGAAATATTTCCGTCAGAAGAATTTAAATGTGATTATCAGACCGTCACGAAGGTGATTGACGGCGATACCTTTGAATATTCTGACGGGGTCAAGGTAAGGCTCATAGGCGTGGATACGCCTGAGACAAATGACCCAAGAGAAGGCGTGCAGTGGTTTGGGTCAGAGGCGGCAAAAAAATTAAAGGAGTTAGTTCTCGGCAGAAAGGTCTGCCTGATGCAAGAAAGGGACAGGACTCAGGAGATTGATAAATACGGAAGACTGCTCCGGTATGCGTGGCTTGAGGATTTTTTTGTGAATGCAGAGCTTATCAGGCAGGGTTATGGTTTTGCTTATACAAAATATCCGTTTCAGTACATGGAAAATTTCCAAAAGCTTAGAAGAATAAATCCTATGCTAAAACCTGCGGCAGAGATAAGACAATATGCCCGGAAGACACCCTGAAAAATATCGGCAGGCACATTACCGTGAGGTTTTTTGTCGCAAAGTCTTATGACAGCGGAAAGGCGGTATTTTTAAACAGTAAAAATAATTTTAAAGACCGCGATAATTTCACGGCAGTGATATTTGAACGCGATAAAAAAAATTTCTCAGCCGGGACTGCTGATTACTACAGAGGAAAGACCGTTGACGTGACCGGGGAAATAAAGAAATATGAAGGACGCGCCGAGATAGTTGTGGAGAAACAATCGCAGATTAAAATAGTACGATAAGCATGGTTTTGGCATTTAAAAGGCAGCATGACGTTTAGGTGTTGCCCTTAAAATTTTTTAGGCACATATGTCTTTATCTGTTATTCCGGCTTGACCGGAATCGTTTTACTAAAGGCATTCATGCCAGCCGGCGTAGAGGCAGGGTTAGAGTGAAAAATTTGATAGGTTTTTATGTTATACTGTCAACTATTACTTTGATTAAAAGGAGACAAAATGCAGGCTAAACACGGAGATAAAGTAAAGGTTCATTACACTTTAAAAATTAATGACGGAGAAGTTGTTGATTCATCCGCAGGCACGGCGCCGCTTGAATTCACATTAGGCGGAGGCGGGATGATTCCGGGATTTGAAAGCGGAGTAATCGGGATGTCAGCCGGAGAGAAAAAAACAATCAATATCCCGGCTGATCTGGCTTACGGAGTACGCAATGAAAAGATGGTTTTTGAATTTCCCAAGGAAAGGTGCCCTGAGGGTTTTGAGCCCCAACCGGGTCAGCAGATTCAGTTGAACAGGCCTGACGGAAAGTCATTTGTCGCAACGGTGGCAGGCGTTACGGCAAGCGGTTATACAATGGATGCAAATCACCCTCTCGCGGGGAGAGACCTTACTTTTGATTTGGAGCTTGTGGAGATATCCGCGTAGAAACAAGAGGAAACTGAGCGTTGGATATGTACGAATGTCCTCAAAATTCTTAGAACGCAACAAATATTATTGAGAAGTCATGCTGCAAAATTTTATGGCTTTATCACTGGAGGACTAAACATTAGTGGCAGCATGACGGGCAATTGTGTTGCTCTAATAATTTTTCTGACATCTATTCATAATTTTTTTGTCATTCCCGCAAGCCCCGAACAAGTCGGGACAGGCTCCGCGCGTCGGGAATCCTTCTTGAAGAAAGATTCCGGACAAGCCGGAATGACAAACAATAGACTAAAGAAATATGCCTAAATTTACAATACATGATTTTTTAAAGAAGAAGCCGGAGCGCAAGAAAATCACTATGCTTACAGCATATGACTATCCTTTTGCGCAGATAGTTGATGAGGCCGGGATTGACGTTATACTTGTCGGTGATTCGCTCGGCATGGTGGTGCAGGGGCATGAAAATACGCTCCCTGTGACAATGGATGAGATGATTTACCATACAAAGATGGTGACGCGGGCGGTAAAAAATGCAATGGTCATAGGCGATATGCCGTTTATGTCCTATCAGGCAGGCATTGAAGAAGCAGTAAAAAACTCAGTAAGATTTCTAAAAGAGGTTGGAGCCTCCGCGATAAAACTTGAGGGCGGGGCCGAGGTTGCGGAGCATATCAGGGCCATGACAAGGGCGGATATTCCCGTGATGGCGCATATAGGCCTTACCCCGCAGTCCATTCACAGGATGGGCGGATACAAGGTTCAGGGAAAGACTAAAGAGTCGGCTAAGAGGCTGCTTGAAGAGGCGCATATTGTTGAGGATGCAGGCGCATTTTCCATTTTGCTTGAGGCCATCCCTGCAGGACTCGCAAAGATAATTACAGAAGAGCTTTCAATCCCGACAATCGGCATCGGCGCAGGACCTCACTGCGACGGGCAGGTGCTTGTGCTTCATGATGTGATAGGGCTGTTTGAGAGATTTACGCCTAAATTTGTAAAGCAGTATGCAAATTTAAAGGCGGATGCGTTAAAGGCAATTTCATCATATAAAGAAGAAGTGGAAAAAGGGACCTTCCCCGGTGAAGAGCATAGTTTCAAGTAAACTTCGTTATGATGTGAAAATTCCCTTTTGTTTTGTTAAAGACCTTCTATTAAGTCAAATCGGAGATATCTTATAGAGAACGCTTCAATCCATTTTTGTTCATCTCTATTCAGCGAAAGATTTTGTAAAATTTTAACGATGTCTCGTATATCTAAAGCTTTAAACAATACTTCTGGCTTCTTGAGGCATTTTTTAAAGTCAGGAAGCATTCTATTGTTTTAGATGAAAATGCCTCAGTATATTTTACTTCTATCCCGATAAATCCGCGTTGATTGATTTGAAAAAGCCAAATCCCAGCCGCACTCACATTTTTTTATATCGTCATATTTCCCATTAATTCTGATATTGGCGAGATTAATTTTTGCTTCATTTATCTGTTGGTCAACGATAGATATCTGTTGGTCAACGATAGTGCGTCTATTCATAGCTTCCGTCTCGGCATCTTTGGTTGTTAATGTTGAACTGGCAAGGCGTTCATTAAGCTGCTTCAAATCCTCATATTTTCTCCCAGCCGTTTGGTACGATAATTGGTCTCTTAATTCGGTTGTTGAAATTTCCAAGACAAGTTTTTTTACAGATTCATCGGTACATGAAGGTGCTCCGGATTTGTTACAACCAACGTATAATATTGAAGCCATAGATAAAATTAAAATTACAACTTATTATCAGTGTTAATTTTGCAAAATAAACCCACAAATGGGTATGCTGACTGACCCATTTGTTACCTCTCAAAGAAGGTAGCTGAAAAATATCGTATATAAGGCAGTAATTAAAATCAAGTAAATTTTTACATTTGCAAAATTGCCCTGCAAGTAGGCACTGGCTCATAATTAATATTTTTTGTTATAATATTTGGCATTACAGTTGTGGGAGGATAAAAACTATCTGTGGGGGATAAAGAATTTACCAAGAAACTTAGCCCGGAAGGCGATGATAGGCTGAGAATAAAAATTCATATTGATAAGGGCAAGGTGAAAGACATTGTGGTTCAGTATGAGACAAGAATTAAGGATAAATTCTCACGCGGGTTCAGGTTTGTAACCTGAACCCTATGTTTTGATGAGGCACAGCCTGACAGTTTTTAGTGTACAGGCAATACGAAATATTCAGGATTCAATTTGCAAAATTGAACCCGCAGTGGGTTTGTAACCTGAACCCTAAATTTAGCATAATAGCTCATGCCATCTGTTAGAATTCCAAAAGAATACACCACAGGGAATTATTACCTCACTTTCACGGTAAAGAACTGGTATTACATATTTGACAGGCATAATCGCTTTGAAATGCTGGCGGACTCATTAAAGTACTGTCAGAAACACAAAGAATTAAAAATATATGCGTATGTTTTTATGCTTAACCATATTCACCTAATTGTGTCATCTCCTGATATTATTGGTTTTGTCAGGGATTTTAAGAAATTCACGTCAAAGGAAATTCAGAAAAATATTATTGCGACAGAACCGAATGTTTTAAGCCTTTTTAATATTGGCGATGGTAAATATGAATTCTGGGCAAAGACAAATATGCCCAAGGTTATTGAGACCATGGAATATCTCGTTCAAAAGATAAACTATGTTCATACAAATCCTGTGCGAAAGCAATATGTAAAAAAACCAGAGGACTGGGTATGGTCATCTGCAAATCCAGAAAGTGAAATTCTTATTGAGCCTATACTTTTCTAAAATATTTAGGTCCAGGTTACAAACCTGAACCCGCAGGAGTATTGGGTGCTATTGAAAAATGGATTGATAACAACCCCCTGCGCCCCCTTTGTTAAGGGGGAATAACAACCACAATTTTGTATACAAGCGCAGTGCATTTTTACAAATAGTAAATTGCATTGACAATTTGTAAGAATAGGGTTAAATTAACTTATGATGCTAAAACGAGCAGCGGCTAAAACCCTGTTGTCCCTTGCGAAGGCATTTCCTGTTGTCGCGATTACCGGACCGAGACAATCAGGCAAAACTACGCTTGCACGTTCTGTATTTGCCCATAAAAAGTATGTCTCATTAGAAGATCCTGACCAGCTTGAATTTGTCCGGCAGGACCCGCGTGGGTTTCTGTCACGCTTCCCGGACGGCGCCCTGATTGATGAGGCGCAGAGATGTCCTCAGCTTTTTTCATTTCTCCAGACAAGAGTTGATGCTGAGAAGAAAAGGGGACTTTTTGTACTGACCGGCTCACAGCAGTTTGGCTTGCTTTCAGGCATAACACAGACCCTTGCCGGAAGGGTCGGACTGCTTCAGCTCATGCCTTTTTCTCTTGCGGAGCTTAAGGAAAACGGGAAAAAGCCCAAAGGGCTTGACGAAATTCTCCTTAAAGGACTGTATCCGCCTCTGCATGACCGAAAGATATCTCCCGGTATGTGGTATGCGAATTATGTCTTGACCTATATTGAGCGGGATGTGCGGCAGCTTTTGAGCGTGAAAGAACTGAGTACCTTCCAGAGATTTGTCAGGATGTGTGCGGCTCGAACAGGACAGATATTAAATCTTACCTCTCTGGGCAATGACTGCGGGATTACCCATAATACTGCAAAGGCATGGCTGTCTGTGCTTGAGGCGAGCTATCTGGTATTTTTGCTTTATCCACATCACAGGAATTTCGGAAAGAGACTTGTAAAATCTCCAAAACTCTATTTTTATGATACCGGTTTGGCGGCATGGCTTTTGAATATACAGGATGCCGGCCATTTGTCAGTTCATCCCGCAAGGAGCAGTCTGTTTGAAAGTCTTGTTGTCAGCGAACTGTTGAAGGCAAGGTTTAACAGGGGGCTGGTGTCAAACCTCTTTTTCTGGAGGGACAATACCGGCATTGAGGTAGATATTGTTGCCGAGAAGGGTGATAGACTTATTCCTA
>JACQZD010000126.1 GCA_016207865.1 Nitrospirota bacterium | reverse complement strand
TTGGTTATTATACATAGCGACATAAGTCTCAGACAGTTTGTCATTCCGGCTTGTCCGGAATCTATCCGCAGAAGAAGGATTCCCGATCCCGAAGCTTCGGGAGGAATGACATGCAATTAATGCCGCTTAGTATAGTTATTTAAAAATTGCGATTTAAAATTTCAGACGCGCAAAGTTTTTTATTTTACCATAAACGCAGACCATATGTTTAGCCTACGATTTTTGAAAAATCACCGAGCGAATTAAAGGCCTCTTTGACCGTTAAAAGCAGCGCCAGCCTGTTGGCCTTAACCGCCGGGTCTTTATCCATTACAAGCACTTTTTCAAAAAAATTGTTCACAGGCTCTTTCAGCTCAAAAAGGGCATTGTAATTTTTCCATGTCAGTTCTTTGTTTACATGCATAACGGCTTGATGCAGTTCCTTTTCCGCGGGTTCTGCGTGCAGGTCTGCATTGAACTGTCCTGCCTTTACTTTTGCAAGGATATTATAAACCCTCTTTGCCGCAGTAACGAGTTCGTGAAAATCAGGCGTTTCCCTCATGTCGGACAGCGTTTCTACACGCTGTTTTATATCCCTGACGCCGCCGCCCTTTGCGGAAAAAACTGCGTCTATAACGTCATAAGCGTAACTCTCATTCAAAAGCATTCCCTCAAACCTTTGATAAAAAAATTTCCGAATCTCCTCATCAAGAGGCTTTCTTGCGGGAAGATAGCCTTCAAGGCCCTGCACTGCCTTGTCAATAATCTGTTCAAGGGAAACGGCGTAGTCCTTATTGATAAGAATATTAATCACTCCCATGGCCTGACGCCTTAATGCAAACGGGTCTTCTGAGCCTGTTGGCGCAAGTCCGAGGAGGAAAAACGATGCAATACTGTCAATCTTGTCGGCGATGGAAATTATACTGCCGGCCTCACCGGAAGGCAGGACATCGCCGGAAAACTTAGGCAGGTAATGTTCGTAAATTGCCGCAGCAACTTCCTCGTCTTCGCCGGAATTCCCGGCGTAAACCATTCCCATATAGCCCTGAAGCTCCGGGAATTCCCTTACAACACCGGTCACAAGGTCTGCCTTCGCAAGCATAGAGGCTTTCAGTGCGTTTTCCTTCGCAGACGTGCCGAGGACATCCGAGATATATGAAGATAAAAATGCTATCCTCTCAGCTTTTTCATAAAGACTGCCGAGCTTCTCATGAAAAGTGACTTTATTTAATTTTTCAACATAATCCCACAAAGGCTTTTTCCGGTCCTCATTGTAATAAAATCTCGCATCCTCAAGCCTCGCCCTTAAGACCCGCTCTGCGCCCCTCTTTACCGTAGCGGAATTTTCAGACTTTGTATTGCTTACCAAAACAAAATGGGGCCTCAGGTTTCCGGCTTTATCCTCCATGGAAAAATATTTTTGATGGCTCCTCATGACTGTGACGATAAGTTCTTTGGGAAGAGAAAGATAAGCAGGGTCAAAATCCCCCATAATAACCGTCGGGTATTCAACAAGGAATGTTACTATGTCTAAGAGTTCAGCGTCCTCGTGGACTTTACCGCCTGTTTTAGACTCAATTTTCTTTATCCCGTCAAGGATTATACTCCTGCGCTCTGCAGGATCGGCTACTATGCCGTTTTCCGCTAAAAGCTTTTTGTATGAAACCGGGTCTTTTATTACAAAAGGCCCCGGAGATATGAACCTGTGACCGAAAGATTTATCACTGCTTTTTAATCCGTCCAGTTCAAAGGATATAACCTCTGTGCCGAACATAGCCGTAATCCATCGTATAGGCCGTGCAAATCTGAGGGCGCTGCCGCCCCATCTCATTGACTTAGGGAACTGAACAGAGGATATAAGTTTTGGAAGCGCCTCAGAAAGCACTTCTATGGTTTTCCTGCCTGTTTCGCTGATCGTAACCGACAGATACTCGCCGCGTTCAGTCCTGACGGTCTTTAATTCCTTCACATCCACGTTGCAGGATTTTGCAAAGCCGACAGCGGCCTGCGTCGGATTGCCTTTTTCATCAAAGGCAATTTTTTTAGGGGGACCTGCGATCTCTTTTGTCCTGTCTTTCTGTTTTTCAGCCACATCTTCAATTAATAACGCGAGCCTCCTCGGCGTAGCGTATTCAGAGACATTTCCGAAATCAATGGCGGAATCTTCAAAAAACTTTAAAAGCGCATCCTTCAGGGACTTTATCCCGTTAGGGATAAACCGGGCGGGAATTTCCTCAGTGCCGACTTCTATAAGTAAAGGTTTCATAATTATATGTTTTGTAGTCGCAGGCTTCAGCCTGCGTTACCCGGATATTTACCAACGCAGACTAAAGTCTGCGGCTACAGTTAATTCTTAACTCTTAACTCTTAAAAGTGGAAACCCCATTTCCTCGCGCTGTTTCAGATAGCCCTCGGCGCACTGTTTTGCAAGGTTTCTAACCCGTGTGATATAACCCGTCCTCTCCGCCACGCTCAGGGCTCCCCTTGCATCCAGCATGTTAAACGCATGTGAGCATTTCAGGCAGAAGTCATACCCCGGGAATATCAGCCCCTGCCTGATAAGCCGCAGGGATTCCTTTTCGTACATTTCAAAAAGCCTCAGGTGCATGCCGGTGTCAGCCTCGTCAAAATTATATTTTGAAAATTCCACCTCTGTTTCGTGATGAATATCCCCGTAACTTATTCCATCGGTCCACCTGAGGTCAAAAACATTATCAACCTCCTGAAGATACATGGCTATGCGCTCAACCCCGTATGTAATCTCTGCGGATACGGGCCTGAGCTCAATGCCTCCGACCTGCTGGAAATATGTGAACTGAGTGATTTCCATTCCGTCAAGCCAGACCTCCCACCCAAGCCCCCAGGCGCCGAGCGTAGGGGACTCCCAGTCGTCTTCCACAAAACGTATATCGTGTTTCTGAACGTCAATGTTTATTTCAGACAGGCTTTTCAGGTAGAGGTCTTGAATATCGGACGGAGACGGTTTAAGTATAACCTGATACTGGTAGTAATGCTGGAGCCTGTTCGGGTTTTCTCCGTACCTTCCGTCTGTAGGTCTTCTTGAAGGTTCAACGTAAGCGGCGCGCCACGGTTCAGGCCCTATGACCCTAAAAAAAGTGGCCGGGTTAAAGGTCCCTGCGCCGACCTCAATATCATAAGGCTGATGTATTACACATCCGTAGCGGGACCAGAAGGCATGAAGTTGTAAGATTAATTCCTGTAAATACAATTAGGTATCTTCCGTCTGCATGGAATTATACAACTATTATATTATATACGGTTTAAAGGTATTAAATAATAAAGAAGTATTATAACTTTGTCAAATAAAAAATTCTCTTGTTGTAACCATTCAGTTATGGGTGGTAATGTGAGAATTGTAGTAAATAAATAGCAGCAAAGTTCGCCTACCACTACTTAGATCTTATTTGACTTTCTAAATCAATCACTTATTTTCACATATCGTTTTTTTCCTTGACTTATC